>CAMLCX010000495.1 GCA_946478635.1 uncultured Pseudomonadota bacterium | reverse complement strand
GGACGTGAACGTCAGCGTGCTGGCGCGCTCCACGCCCGGCTTTACCGGCGCGGACCTGGAGAACCTTGTAAACGAAGCGGCTTTGTTGGCGGCGCGGAATGACAAGGAAAGCGTCGGCATGCTCGACCTGGAGCTGGCCAAGGACAAGGTGATGATGGGCGCGGAGCGGCGCAGCATGATCATCAGCGACGCGGAGAAGCGCACCACCGCCTATCATGAAGCCGGCCACGCATTGGTGGCGAAGTTACTGCCCGGCGCCGATCCGATTCACAAAGTTACGATCATTCCTCGCGGCATGGCCTTGGGTCTCACCCAGCAACTGCCCATGGACGAAAAATATACCTACCCCAGGGAATATCTCCTCACTAATATGGTTATTTTGTTCGGCGGGCGGGTAGCGGAGGAGCTTGTGCTGAAGCAAACCACCACCGGCGCCGGAAATGATATTGAAAAGGCGACGGACATGGCGCGTCGTATGGTCTGCGAGTGGGGCATGAGCGAAAAGTTGGGACCGATGACTTTCGGCAAAAAAGAAGGAGAGATTTTTCTGGGTAGAGATTTCACCCAGAAAGTGGACTATTCCAAGAGCACGGCCGTTGCCATCGACGCCGAGGTCAGGCGCATTGTTCACGATAGCTACCATCAGGCCAGGGAGCTGCTAAAGACCAATCTTGGTCTGCTTCACAAAGTGGCCGAGCAGTTGCTCGAAAAAGAAGTTCTGGACGGTTCGGAGCTTGACGCCATTGTCAGAGCTTTCGGCGCTCATGTTGGAGATCGATTCACATCACCGAGCGCGGCGGCCGTAGTTTGAATCGCTGAGGGTTCATTCCCCGCAGCTTGCTGCGTCAAGTAAAGCGCTCATCCGAAATCCGTCATTCCCGCATGCTTTAAGCGGTGGTTCGACCGTGCTCACCACAGGCGAGTCCGGATCTGGACCCCCGATAAATACATTCGGGGGTGACAACGTTGGGAAAATTGTCATCGAGGTCTTTCGATACCCCGCTGCTTGCGGCGGGGTTCTTCATTCGAGCCGTAGCGAATTTTTGTCGATTCTCAAACTATGGAGAGTCTCGTCGATTTTCTCGCCGACCAGCCCTTGTTGGTGCTTTTTTTCGTTATCGGAGCTGGATTTTTTTTAGGCAGTATTTCGGTTTTTCGCTTCTCACTCGGTCCCGCCGCTGTGTTGTTTACGGGAATCGCCATGGGGGGCATTGACCCGCGGCTAAGAATTCCCGAAGTCATTCCGGCCCTGGGTTTGATTTTTTTTGTCTATACGACCGCTTTGCAGTCCGGCTCCACCTTTTTCAATTCCTTTGGAGAGCGGGCGATCCGCGCCAACTTTGTCGCGCTCGGGGTGATCTCGATCGCAGCCTTGTTGTGTGCCGCAGCGGCCGCTTTGTGGAATATCGGTCCGGCGCTGATCGTCGGCGTGTTCACCGGCTCGTTGACCAACACTCCGGCTCTGGCAAGCAGTATCGAAGCGATCCATAAGATCACCTTTGGCTTGGACAATGCCAAGCAATGGCTTAGCGCGCCGGTGATCGGCTACGGCGTCAGTTATCCATTTGGCGTGATCGGCGTTTTGCTCGGCTTCCATATTTTCCAGCGAATTATGTCCGGGCGGAGTGCGCCAGCAACCGAGGTGGTCGAGGAACCCGCCGGCGACGTTATCGCTCGCTCGTATCGCGTCACAAACCCGCATGCCGTCGATGTCCCGGTCAAGAAGCTGGTGGCGGGGATTGGCACTGTGCTCAGTCGCATGAAACGCGGCGCGATTCTCTCGTTGGTCGAGGGCGGCACCGTTTTTCAATTGGGCGATATCGTTACCGCGGTATGTGACAGCAAGACTCACGAACAGCTTTTGGCGGTTTTTGGCGAGGTGTCCGACGAAGCATTGGAAGGCGAGCGCGGTGAGTTGGACTATCGGCGCATGGAGGTGTCCAACAAAGATATCGTTGGGCGCAAGATCAAAGAGCTGGACCTTACCGGCCGCATTGGCGCTACCATCACGCGGTTGCGGCGCGGTGACGTTGATTTCGTTCCCTCCGGTGACACCGTGATCGAGCACGGCGATCGGGTTCGTGTCCTGACTCAGCGGAGCAATCTCAATCATGCTACGAAGTATTTTGGCGATTCTATCCGTTCAGGTTCCGAAGCCGACTTCTTTTCGGTGTCGCTCGGGATTGTCTTGGGCGCGCTGGTGGGATTATTGCCGGTGCCGTTGCCGGGAGGAAACTCGTTTGCGCTCGGTCTTGCCGGCGGGCCGTTGATTGTTGGCCTGATCCTCGGGCGAATCCAGCGTACCGGGCCCATCATATGGGGTATGCCGTTCAGCGCCAATCTGGCGTTGCGCCAGATTGGACTCGTGCTTTTCCTCGCGGGCGTTGGAACCAAAGCAGGCGACGGTTTTGTCCGCACGTTGGCAGAGGGCGGTTGGCGACTGGGTGTCCTAGGAGCGATCGTGACAACGGCAAGCACAGCGCTGGCACTCACATTGGGTGTCAAATTGCTGAAGCTGTCGACCGCGGAGGCCATGGGTTTCGTGTCGGGAATTCAAACCCAACCCGCGTGCCTGGCCTATGCCAGCAAAAAAACCTCGACCAACGCAGCCGACTTGTGGTACTCGACGGTTTACCCTGTAGCCATGATCACAAAGATTATTTTGGCCCAAGTGCTTGTTTACTTGCTCTTGTAGGTTGCCGCGTAAGTAAGAAGGACAGCGTTCAAGGGTTCAAGGTTCAAAAGTTCAAGGTAAGAATTGGGGCAGTTCAGACGTCCACCCGCTGCGCTCAATCAAAATATTTAAGAGGTGCCAATGAGGATCGACAACATCGACCACGTGGTTTTGACGGTCAAGGACATCGATGCGACCTGTAGATTCTACGAGCAGGCTCTTGGAATGGAGGTCGTCACGTTTGGCGGGAACAGAAAGGCGCTCTCCTTTGGATCGCAGAAAATCAACCTGCAGCAAGCCGGCAGGGAAAGCACTTTGATTGCGGATAAGCCCACGCCTGGTTCAGCAGATGTTTGCTTCGTGACATCGGCGCCTGTTGCCGAGGTGATCGCCCATCTGAGTGGCTGCGGCGTAAAGCCCATCGCCGGCCCGATCGAGCGAAATGGAGCAAGGGGGCTGATGATGTCGGTTTACTTCCGTGATCCCGACATGAATCTGATCGAAGTGGCGAATTATGGGAAGTAGCACTTGGGTCTGTTCAAATCGTTCAAGCCGTTTAACCGCTTCGCTCCGTTGAAAACGTTATCGGAGCGATGCGGTTCCAACGGGTTCCAATTGTTCGATCCGTTGAGTTGCCTCAGGACAGGTTAAGCTCACCATGAGCGTGCTCGAACTTCCGCTCGTCCTTAGTCCGCGGGCAATAGGAGCTTGAAAATATTTCTGAAAGCAACCATGAGTTGCCGGCCGAAAAGAGGACTAAGATGTTTCGTTGTGTCGATCTTCCCGCGCGAGTTACCGGGCGGCTGCTGCTGCATAGCATGCCGGGCCGCTTTGAAACGCTCGAAAGCGTGTGGCATCAGGTGAAAAGCGAGGCGGTCGGCACGATTGTTTGCTTGAACGAGGAATACGAGATCCGCCTGAAATCCTCTAAATACGCAGAGGCGCTGGAAAGCGGGAGCGTCCCCTGCGTGGTCCTGCCTTTTGAAATTCGCGAGGGCGGCGTGCCCGACGACCGCGATGCCTTCTGGGCGCTGGCGAACGATGTCGCAAGCCGGTTGCGCTCCGGAGAAGCGGTGTTGATCCATTGCGCGGGCGGCGTTGGCCGCACTGCGATGCTCGCGGTCACCGTGCTGCTTGTATTGGGCGAACGTCTGAACGAGGCGGAGCGCGTGGTTTCGCGGGCGGGGTCCATTGTGGAAACCATGGCGCAGATGGAAATGCTCGCCTGGTGCGCGGCGCGGGTAAAAATCTGACAATTGTTAAGCTCGTTCAAAACGTTCAAGCCGTTCAATGGTTCGACAAGCTCACCATGAGCGGTTCGAACTTCCGC
>CAMLCX010000494.1 GCA_946478635.1 uncultured Pseudomonadota bacterium | reverse complement strand
GCGGCGGTCTGTTGATATTCCGCAACGCCCAATTTTTTTCCGCCGAGATCCTCCGGTTTCGTGATTCCCGAATCGGCGTGATAGGAAAGCTCGGTTTGAAACAAGCGCCGGCTCGGAAACACCGGCAAGGCGATCATGTCGGAGCCCTGGGACTTGGCGATCAAGTAGGACGACATCGACATCTCGGCGACTTCGAACTCGCCGAACTTGAGCTGGCGCCAAAATGTTTCCGCGGGATGGGAGTAGGTCGGGATCAGTTCGATCCCTTCGGCCTGAACCGTCCCGTTCATCAGCGGTTCGACGCGCTCGTTGAACGCGGAGATGAATCCTAAGGTCAGTTTAGACATAGGTTACACGTGAATCGCTAATATTTTCTTTCGGCCAATTCGGTTTCCTGCGTTAGCGCGCAAGCTTTTTAGGAAAGATTTCTCCTTTCGGTCGAAACGACAGTCAGGGGCCTTCTGTCATTTCGATGGAGCGAAGCAACTGAGAAATCTTCCTGCGCCAATCCCGCCGGTGCATGCATCTGTCTCATTGGATCTTACTTGTCGTACCCGTCGATGGACCAGATATCGTAGAGCAGCTCCATGCGGCGAAACGTGTGCTTCCGGGTCTGCTCTTGCAAATGTGGCGAGTGGAGATAGCGCACGGCGATTTCTTCCGCCAGGCTGCTGTGTTCCTCGTCCGCCTCCGTATGCACGGTGAAAAAGCGCACATCGTCGGGCTTCATTTTGTAGTTTTTCATCAAGCCGTTGCCGATCGCCGCGGCCGCCGGACCGAAGGTGCCTTCCGCGCCGATCTGGATCGACATGACGACGAACCAGGGCAATGTGTGAATGATCAGCTCCACGTAATAAAGATGCGCCGCCGTGGATGGGCGCAGCACGGCGTTTTCGAGCTGGTCCTTGGACAAGCCGATGGCACTGGCGAAGCGGATCGCCAGCTCGTTGTGGCCGGCGCTGCCGGTGTCCATGCCGCGGGTTTCCTCTTCGACCACTCCCCAAAGTTTCTGGGCGATCTCGGGATCGGTGCATGCCAAGTAACGCAGCATGCAGATACGCGGCACGGCGGCGCGAAACTGATAGTCTTGAATCGCCCAGGCGCGAATCTGATCCATGGTCGCGGTGCCATTGCAGATGGCTTTCAGGAACGGATGCTTGATGCGGATCTTGGGGAACGCCTGGATATCTTTCTTCAGTTGCTGCACGAATTCTGCGGACGTCATCTTACTGTCCTCCTAGATTGGGATGATAAACATTTGGAGTGATGGAGTGTTGGAGTACTGGAGTATTGTTAGCCCCATTACTCCACCACTCCAGTTCTCCATTACTCCAACTTGGTTTTGCCTCCCTCCAACCGGCTGACGTAATACTCCCAGCCGCGCATGGGAAAGCGCTGATCGGCGTTATAGGCTTCGAGTTCCACGGCGGTTAAATATTTCGGCTCGCCGTGCAGCATCGCCAGATGATTCCATTCTCCGAGCATGGCGAGGCGCGTTGTGCGCTCGATGACTTGCTCCACGCTCTCGCCCACCACCGCGTCTCCATGGGCGCGCATCAAGACCGCCGGGTGATTGCCGAGGGCGGCGGCGAGATCGTTGCCGCGCTCGACGGTGCGCACCAGTCCGATGCCCTGGTAAACCGGCGGGCCGTCGGCGGAAAGAAACTTGCCGTAGTGGTGCATGGGCTTGAGCTTGATCGGCAGCACGCTGAAGATCGTGCTCCACTTGGAGTGGGTATGCGCGACGCTGACGATTTCGGGACGCGCTTTTAAAATGCACGAATGGATGGGCCACTCGTTGGGCGGGGTTTTGGCGCCGTCGAGGTAATTGCCGTCGAAATCCTGCATGATCAGCCGGTCGCGGGTGACGCAGCCGGGGCTCACGTTGGCGATGGTTATGAACGCGTCGGCGCCGGGCACGCGCACGCTGATATGACCGTAACCGTCGGTCACTCCCTCGTGATCGAGGATATGGCAGGCGGTCATCAATTTTTCCGTCAGCTCTTTTAATTCCGAGGAGTCGATTTTTGGCACGTCGCCGCGGCTGGCAGCCATGAACTCTCCTTGCCAATGAGTAAAATAATCGTTTGTTCCGCGAATCTATGCGGCGCCTGTCGGGCTGTCAAGCCGAGCGGCGATCGCGAATGCGGCTCATGTAATATTCCCACGGTCGCGCCGGAAATGCCGCATCGGAAGAAAAAATTGCCAGCTCCTCTTCGGTCATATAAAGCGGCTCGCCATGGGCCACCGCCATGTGCGCGAGCTGGCCGAGGAAGGCGAGCTGGATGGTGCGTTGAATCGCCTGCTCAAGGCTGGTGCCGACGACCGCGTCGCCGTGGGCTCGCAGCAAGACCGCATTGCTGTCTTTCAATGTCGTCGCCAGCGCTTCGCCTCTCTCAAAGGTGCCGATGAGACCGGCCGCGGGATAAACGGGCGGGCCGCCGGGTGGAAGAAACTTCGCATACATGTGGATCGGGCGCAGGCCGCCTTTGACGACGCTATAAAGCGCGCTCCATCTCGAATGCGTGTGGCATACGCTCATCACTTCGGGGCGGGCGCGCATGATGCGCGCATGTATCGGCCACTCGTAGGGCGAGGCTTTGTCACCGCCCAGGTAATGGCCCTCGAGGTCGAGCATGATGATCCGTTCGACAGTGGCGCACCCGGGGCTCACGCCGGCGATCGTCAAGAACGCTTCGGTGCCTGGAATTCTGATGCTCACGTGGCCGTAGCTGTCGGTAATGCCCTCGCGATCGAGAATATGACAGCCGTCGATTAGTTTTTGCTTCAATTCCTTGAGCTCGCCTGAATCGAAGCCGGGAACAGCGGAGCTAGTGGATGCCATGGATACTCCTTGCAAAGAATGTTTTTACTCTGAGACTCGTTTTTATGGGCACCGTTATGGAGTGTCAAGCCCGCGTTCAACTTGACAAGCCGCGCGCGGCGGAGGTTAATGCAGCTCTCAGGGTGCTTAAAACTCTTCGCCTTGCAGACTAAGTGAAAGTTCGTCGTGCCGGTGAAATCCGGCATTCAGGTTCGTTTTGGTTCAAGCATAAATAGCCTGGATTCCCGTTTCCACGGGAATGACGGAAACAAGAGTGCTAGTGCGTTCAGCGTCAAAAATTCTAAAAGCGCGGGAGGCAGAGCGGCTATGTTTAGAGCATTGGGCGCGGCGTTGCTACTGTTGATTTGCTCCGTGGCAACGGCCGGCGCGCAGGAAAAATATATCGCCAGCTATGCGGGCTTTGCCGGTTTTCAAGCCCCGCTCTGGGCTGCCAAGGACTTCGGCTTCTTGACCCAATACGGCGTCAACACCGATCTGGTCATGATTCCCGGTTCGGCGCGCGGCGCGCAGGCGCTGCTCGGCGGAAGTATTCAGTTTGGCCAGATCGACGGCACCGCGCTCATCGCGGCGATCAATCAGGGCGCGGATCTGGTGTTCGTCGCTTCCTCGCTGAACAAATTTCCATTCAGCCTGGTTGCGCAGAAAAATATCCGCCAGCCGAAGGATCTGATCGGCAAGAAGATCGGTATCGTGAGTCTTGGCGGAGCCCATGAAGTATCGCTCATTCTCGCGCTGCGGGAATGGAACATACCGCGCCAGTCGGTGACGCTGCTCGCGAGCGGTCCGGCGGCGAATCGGCTGGTCGGCCTATCGGCGGGCGCGCTCGATGCGACGTTGCTCGCGCCGCCGGAGACCGGCGAGGCCGCGCGCATGGGCCTGCCGACCCTGGCGCACATGACCGAGCTCAAGGCGGCGTACTTCCCGATGAACGCGATTGCGACGCGCCGATCGTTTATGGAAAAAAACCGCGACGTCATCAAGCGCTTCCTGCAGGCCTACGCCGAAGGCATTCACCAGTTCATGACGAATAAGGCGAAGGGCGTCGCCCTGCTGACCCAGCGAATGAAACAAAAAAATCCCGCGGTGGTCGACGAAACGTATCAATACTTCGCCGCGACCTTTTCATCCCCGCCGCGCATGTCGCACGAAGGCATGCGCGCCGCCAT
>CAMLCX010000493.1 GCA_946478635.1 uncultured Pseudomonadota bacterium | reverse complement strand
TCGAAGGCCATGACGATCACCGCGGCGCCGTAACGGCGCACCAGCTTCGCCTGGGCGATAAATTTTTCTTCGCCTTCCTTGAGGCTGATCGAGTTGACGATGCCCTTGCCTTGCAGGCATTTGAGCCCGGCCTCGATCACTTCCCACTTAGAGCTGTCGACCATCACCGGCACGCGCGCAATTTCCGATTCGCCGGCGATCAGCCGCAAAAACTTTTCCATTGCCGCTTTCGAATCGAGCATGCCCTCGTCCATGTTGACGTCGATGATTTGCGCGCCGCCTTCGACTTGCTGACGCGCCACGCTCACGGCCTTTTCGTAATCGTCGGCCAGAATGAGCTTGGCGAACACCGGAGAACCGGTGACGTTGGTCCGCTCGCCGATGTTGACGAAGTTGGATTCAGGTCGCACCATCACGCTTTCGAGACCGCTCAAACGCATCAAAGGCTCAACTTCGGGTAGGCGGCGCGGCGGTTTTCCTTTAACCGCGGCGGCCAGCGCCGCGATATGCGCCGGTGTCGTGCCGCAGCAACCGCCGACGATGTTGAGCCAGCCATTGTCGACCCATTCGCTCAACTGCGGCGCCAAAGACTCAGGCGTCTCGGGAAATCCGGTCGGCAGAAGCGGGTCGGGAAGACCCGCATTGGGATGGCAGCTGACGTAGATGGGCGTGATTTGCGCCAACTCTTCAATCAGCGGGCGCATTTCTTTCGGCCCCAACGCGCAGTTCATGCCGACGCTCAAGAGCGGCACATGGGATATCGAGTTCCAGAAGGCTTCGACGGTTTGCCCGGTCACGCCGCGGTTGCTGCCCGGCTGAATGAACGTAACCGACGCCATCAGCGGCACTTGAATATTCCGCTCATCGAAGAGTTTCAAAATGGCGAAGAACGCGGCCTTCGAGTTGAGCGTGTCGAATATGGTCTCGACCAACAACAGATCGGCGCCGCCGTCGATCAGACCGCGCGCCTGGTCATAGTAGGCCTGGACCAGCTCGTCGTAGGTGACACCGCGCGTTGCCGCGCTCGCGACGTCGGTGGAGATCGAGCAGGTCCGGTTGGTTGGACCGATGGCGCCGGCGACAAAGCAGGTTCGTGACGGATCCTTCGCGGTCACCCGCTCGACCGCTTTTTTTGCGGCCCTCGCGCCGGCGAGGTTTAAATCGTAGGCGTAGGCCTGCAATTTGTAATCCACCATGGAGATCGAGGTGGAGTTGAAGGTATTGGTCTCGAGAATGTCCGCCCCTGCTTCGAGATACTGCGCATGGATCTCCGTGATCAAATCGGGTTGCGTGATGCACAGCACATCGTTGCAGCCTTTGAGATCGTGGGAATGAGCAGCGAACTGAGCGCCGCGAAAAGCTCTTTCATCGAGCTTGCGCGCCTGGATCATCGTGCCCATCGCGCCATCGAGGATCAGCAAGCGCTCAGCCAAAATCTTTTGCAGTTGATTTTCCAAATCGGTCATCCGATCGCTTTCTTCCTTTTCTTCGTTTTTGTGTTCGGCAACTTAGCGCGCGCAACAAAGATTTCGACCGGCCGGTTGCCGTTGCGCGCCATTTTCTCGCCGGCGAAGGACCCGGTCAGATCATAATCCACCGACGCCGCGCCGGCATCGTGAAACCATTTTTCGATCGATGCGCGGTTAAAGCCGAGCCACTGGTGCGCCATCTGCTCGCGCATCCACTCCTGCTTGTGTTCGACCAGGTCCACCAAAACGACCGAACCGCCGGGCCGCGCAATGCGGCAAAGCCCGGTGATCGCGCGCCCGGGGTCGGGCAGAAAGTGCAGCACCATGACGCAAAAGGCCGCATCGACGCTGTTCGACTCGAGCGGCAGCTTAAGCGCGTCGCCCTGGTGAAACTCGACGTTGCGAACGTCGCGCTCTTTGGCCACAGTGCGCGCGCGGCGGAGCATTTCCTGGGAGAGATCGACGCCGATGACTTTCCGCGCGAAGCGCGCCAGTTCGAACGTCAGACTCCCCGTGCCGCAGCCGATATCGGCGATCGTCAGATCGCGCGGCAGCAATTTTTCGATGGCCAGCGAAGCGACGCGATCGTCGAAATAACTCTTGCGAATCCGTTCCCAATCGCCGGCGAGCGACTCAAAATAGCTTTGCGACCGCTGCAAGCGACGGCGGCGGGCTTGTTCCAGCCGCGCCTTGTCCTTTTTCACTTCCGGAATATCGCCCAGCCGGGAATGAAGCGACTGGAACAGCTCCCTTGCGGGCTCCGGCATTTGCCGCCGCGCCGAGAAGTAAACGCTCGTCCCTTCCTTGCGGTCCTGGACGAATCCTGCCTCGCGCAAAATCGCGAGGTTGCGCGAAACCGACGATTGCACCGACTCGACCACGTCCTGCACCTCTCCTACCGTCAGCTCCTCTTCGGCGACCGCCGCAAGAATACGCAAGCGCAGCGGGTCGGCCAGGGCTTTGAGCGTACGGACAAACTCCATGGAAGCATCCATTTCAATCATTATATTTAAATATTGTGATATTTACAATCCGGGCCGAACTGAGCGCCTACGCCCCGCCGCCAATTCCCCGGATTCCAAACTCGCCGGGAATGGCGAGCAAATTATGTCGGAAGTTTCGCGGACGCCCTGATACTTCGTTGAGCGAGCAAGCGCAGGGACGGCTCAGCGGTATAGGTGAGTTGGCGATCGATGACCCAATGGAAGACCGCAAGAAGATTGTCATGAGCCGGTTGGGAAAGCCCGCGCGGCGAGAACAGGTCCAGAACGTGATGGATGGCTTCAACGGTCGAGTAGCAGTGCGCCTTCGGTTCACGGCGGATTCGATAGCTTGACGGCGACTGCGGCTCGAAACAGATCATCGGGAGACTCGCCAGGTTTTGGCTCAAACGGAGCATCTTCCGCACGCTCTTCCAGGTGCCGTCCAGGACAAAGACGACCAACTGTCGGCCCGCGGGAACCAAGGCCAAGCGCTCCTCCGGCGATTGCCGCGAAAGGTTGATCGAACCCTTGCCCGGAAAGAGCAACACGGGAAATCCCTTGGGATTGCAAAGCTCGCGGTGGATTCGCTCGTCCGCGGAAAAATCCACCCCTTCGATCAGCAGCGAATTGCGCAAGGCGAGATGCGCCATGCGGCCCGTGCCGAAACTATGCCTGGCCTCGCGCGGCTGGGTCAGTATGACGAAACGAGTTTCCGAATCGAACGCCTCGATGAGCCCGCAGTAACAAAAGCCGCGCGGCCGCCGGCAGGAATGGCACTGCGGGCGATACTCGGTTCTATCGATGTAACCGCCGGTTCCGCAGGGCGCCATGCCGGTTCTATTCACTTTTGCAATTCATCGGGATCTCAGCCGATTTTCTGCGCGAGCAAACCGGCGCGAAACGACGGTTCGCCGACGTCCGCAAATCTGCCCTCGCGATAGAGGAGAATTCGAAATTCGCGGAAATGATTCAGCAACTCGCTATGGCCGAGAAGATATTCCGGATTCTTCGGATGACCGACGGCTTGCTGATCGATCAAATAAGTTTCGAAAATCACGTGACCGCCGGGTCGCAATGCGCCGATGATTTGCAGGATCAGCGATCGCTGTAAATAATTGAAATTTACAATTAGATCATACTGCGCCGGCGCAAGCTCGATATTCTCCAAGTCGGCTTCTTGCCAAGCGATCGAGAGCGACAATGCCTCGGCTTGCTTGCGACCTTGTTCCAGCCCTACTGCTGATATGTCGATCGCGGTCACTTGGAACCCTCGCGAGGCAAGGAACAACGCGTTGCGTCCTTTGCCCGCGGCGATATCGAGCGTTTTCCCACGGCGGAGGTTCCAATGATCGCCATCAACGATCTCTTGCAGAAAACCGGACGGCGCTTGCGCGCCCGGCGTTTCACCGTGCTGTCGATCCCACCTGACTCGGTCATTCTTAGCCATGAGTAAACATGAAAGGGCATCAATCCGCACTAGTGTAACAGATAAATGGCGTCTGCCGTTCATGGTTCGAGAGCCTCACCACGAACGGTTTTTCCTTTCTCCGTTCGCCCTGACCCCTCGACAGGCT
>CAMLCX010000492.1 GCA_946478635.1 uncultured Pseudomonadota bacterium | reverse complement strand
CACCTGGGGCATCACCGACGACCCGCAGGTGCAGGCCAGCCTCGACGAGGTCGTCGCGGCGATATTTCCTTAGGAAATTTGCCGCAAAGAACGCAAGGCACGCAAAAAGCATTCGAATTGGTGACAACCCTAATTTGTGCAAGCCGCGCAAACTTTCAACGATGGTATTACGACCAGCAGCAAGTTCAAAAATACTTCGCGACGGGGAGTCTAAGGCGCCGTCGTAAGCAACGTGGAACGAAATTTTGACACCAAAGCGACGGCATTGATGCCCCTACCTTCATCCTCCCCCGCGATCGCGGGGGAGGAAAGAGGAGGGGGATTCTTTTCACCCGCCGTTGATCTCGCGCCGATCCGCGAAATGTTGAGGCTTTATTGCCATGCGCTGACGGAGCGTAAGGTGGATCTGCAGGACCTCAAGCAGCTCGTGGAAAAAAACATCGGCTGGTCGAAGAACGACGTGGCCACCAGCGACGGCGCGGCGATATTTCTACCCGCGGTGATCGAACGGTTCGAGGCTCGCGCGGACAACTTCGATTTTCTCAAGGTGATGCTGACGCAGCAGGCGGGTCATATTGAATTCGGCAGCTTCGGTTTCGAGTTTGATCGTCCATCGACAAGGTTCGACGATCTCCGGCCCAGGCTCGCCGAGGCGCCCGGCTATCACGACCACGATCACGGTCACGAAGGCCACCACGATCGTCCGGACCCGACCGAGCTCACCCGATTTTTCAAGCTGTTTCCGAATAAACGCCTGGCAATGGATATTTTCTCGATTGTCGAGAGCTGCCGCATAGAAGCGCGCGTCATGCACGAATACCGCGGCATGGCAAAGGCGTACGATGAAATGCGCCGGCGGACCCTGAAGCTGCGCCCTGAAATGACGTTGCTGCCGGCGCGCGAGGCGTTGCTCGAATTCATCGTTCGCCTCTCCCTGGGCCAAGGGCGTGGAATGAAGATTCCATCGAAGCACGGTAAAGTCGCTCGCGACATTCGCACGATGGTGCGGTTGATCGCCGAGCCGGACGCCAGGGTCGAAGACGCCGCCGAAGCTACGCTGCGGATTTACTCCCGTCTGGCGACGATCAAGAACGACTATCTCGAAGAAAGCGAATTTGAAAAATTCGACGACCGTTCGAAGCGTTCGAGCCGGAGCCCTTCAAGTAGTTCAAGCGGTTCAAAACGTTCAAGCCGTTCAAATCGTTGGGCCGATCGAGACTCGGAAAGTTCACCGAATGCGCTGCCATCTCTGGTGGGAAAAGAACGGGAGTATCTTTCGCCCCAGGGCGTTGACTACCGCGGCGATTTTAGGCCGGAGCTGGCGCAGTTGTTGTCGCGGCCGGAAGCGAACTCCAGAGAGCAGCGAAAGTCTCTGACCGCCGAAGAGCTTGCCGATCTGCTGCGCAGCCAAAGAACCCCGAAGCGGCGCGATTCGGATGACGAGGGCGAAGAACAAGATCCGCAAACCAGCCAGATGGTGCAAAATCTTTTGCGCGAGCTCGACAAACGCGATCCGCGCATGCAAAGCGTCGCGCAGCGCCCGTCGGCGCAGGCGGACGACGATACCGGGCCGCTGACGGCGACTCAGCCGAATACGTTTCTTTACGATGAGTGGAATGTTTTCGAGAACCGATTCCGCGTTAACTGGTGCAAGGTGCACGAAAAGATCATGCTGCCCGGCGATATCAACTTTTATCGCGAGACGTTGCTCAATCGCCGCGGCTTGCTCAAGCAAATCCGCGGCGAGTTCGAGCAGGTGATGCCGGAACTGTATCACAAGGAAAAGCGCCTGCCGGACGGCGTGGAGCACGATCTCGATGCGGCCATCGAAGCCTTGACCGATCTGCGCGTCGGAGTAACGCCTTCGGAAAAGGTCTTCTGGCGGCAACACAAGGTCGAGCGCGACGTTGCCGTCGCATTTCTTCTGGACATGAGCGGATCGACGGGAGAGGCGATTGCCCGGCCGACAGAGACGATCGTTCCGGATGTGGGGGTCTTGTCCGAGCGCGCCCAGCGGCGCATCATCGACGTCGAGAGAGAAGCAATCGTGCTGATGTCGGACGCCCTGGAAGCAATCGGCGACCGCTACGGCATTTACGGATTTTCGGGCCACGGCCGCGATAACGTGGAGTACTACGTCATCAAGGACATCGGCGAGGAATTCAACCTGGAGATCGCCAAGCGGTTCGGCAGGATCGGGCCGCTTCATGCGACGCGCATGGGACCGGCGATCCGCCACACGACGATGAAGCTCAGGCAGGAACAGTCGCGCGCAAAGTTTCTGTTTTTGATCAGCGACGGCCGGCCGCAGGACCGGGGCTACTCGCAGGAGAGCGCGGAGAAAGCCTACGCCGTGCAGGATACCCGGATGGCGCTCATCGAAGCGCGCCGCGAGGGGATTCATCCTTTCTGCCTCACGGTGGATAAAGACGGCAACGATTATCTGCGCGCGATGATGGACGATTTCAGCTATGAAGTTCTGGCCGACGTGAGCCTGTTGCCGCGGCGTTTGCCGCAGCTGTATCGAAAGTTGACGATGTGATCATAAAATTGGCCGTTCAAAACGTTCAAGCCGTTCAAATTGTTGC
This sequence comes from uncultured Pseudomonadota bacterium, assembly GCA_946478635.1. The sequence goes on along the minus strand of CAMLCX010000492.1, from coordinate 1,471 downwards.
AATCGTTCTGGCAGAAACAAAAATGTTTGGTGCACCCGGAAGCGGGGAATCAAACTCACAGGGATGCAAGGAAATAAATGATGACGGAGCAACGAATCTTTTCCGCCGACTCGCATCTTGAAATTTCACCCGAGCGCTGGACGGAGTGGGTTCCGGCGAAATACCGCGACCGGGCGCCGCGGTTGGTCAAGTTGGCCAACGGCGGCGATGGCGTGATCGTCGAAGGGCGGCCGCTTTATGTCGTCGGTCTGGCGATTGCCGGCAAGCCCTACGAGCGCCACGAGCTTACCGGCGTCAATTATGAGGGCTCCGAGGGAGCGGGCACGCCGGAGCAGCGCTTGAAAGAGCAGGATCAAGACGGCGTCGCCGGCGAAATCCTTTACACCTCGGCGAGCAATTTGACGTTCTGGCGCGGCATCAAGAATGACGACGCCTATCTCGCGGTGCTGCACGCTTATAATACTTTTTTAGCTGAAGAGTATTGCGCGGCGAACCGCGATCGTTTGGTCGCGATGGGTGCGATCCCGACTTATTCGATCGAGGCGGCGATCAGCGAGCTCGAATACTGCGCCAAGGCGGGATTGAAGGGCGTGATGCTCAACACTTTCCCCAGCGGCAAATCCTACCCGACGCCGGAGGATGATCGATTTTATTCGGCTGCAATCGAGCTCAATATGCCACTTACGGTGCATGTGGGTATGCAGCTGCCCGACGGGCCGCTGTTTAAATACGACAAAAATCCCGGGGAAGTTGCGTTCGGCGGCGATCCTATTCGGGTGTTGACCCGCTTCGGCGGCAATAGCGGTTTGAACGCCATCCAACTTTTGCTCTCCGGAGTTTTCGACCGCTTGCCGAAGCTGAAGTTTTACTGGGCGGAAACGCAGATCGGCTGGCTGCCGTACTACTACGAACAGCTCGATGATGTCTATAAACGCAGCAAGCACTGGATGGAGCGTTATTTCGGCCTAAAGCCGCTGCTGAAAGACCCGAGCCAATACCTGCGCGAGCATTGTTACTGGGGTTTTATCTACGATGCCATTGGACTACGGCTGCGCTACGAGATCGGCGTCGATAAAATCATGTGGGGCAATGACTTCCCGCACTCGGCGGGAGACTGGCCCAATTCCAGAAGGATCATCGGAGATCTATTCGCCGCGGTGCCGGAGGATGAAAAGGTGATGATTCTTGGCGCTAACGTGGCCGACTATTTCCACTTAAAGGCGTAAGCGCGAAAGCGATGGGGGCAGCGCGCGCGGATCCTCACCCCAACCCTCTTCCGCAAAAGCGGGCGAGGGAGATCACTTAGAACTTCGACGCTAGAATTACTTGCTTCGAATCCTTGCCGTACTGTATGTTTGGCCAGTTATGTCGAGCCGACGCGGCGAACCAACGAGTTCACCGCGCACACGCCGCCAACCCGGATAATTCGCGGTAAAGCAGCGATCGAGGTGCAACCCTTCCGGAACGAAGG
>CAMLCX010000491.1 GCA_946478635.1 uncultured Pseudomonadota bacterium | reverse complement strand
GCTATGCGCTCGGTCGCTGGGGCCTGGTTCCCGACAAAGACGTCGCCATTATCCAGGTGGGCGGCGAGCAGGAAGAGTTTCTCGCGCTGCAAAACAAAGCGGTGGACGCCGTCGTCTTGTCCGAGCCCTTCGCCACACTGGCAAAACGGCAGGGCGCGGCCGTTATCGCCGACTTGAGCCAGCTCGGCGTGGCCTATTCCATGCACGGGTTCGGCGCGAGAAAGAGTTTCATACAGGCCAATCGGGACGTCGTCGTGAGATTCATGAAAGCCTATCTCGAGGGCATCTATGTCTTTAAGACCAACAAAGACCTGGCGCTGAACGTTTTGAAAAAATATACCCGGCTCGACGATCTGTCGCTGGTGCAAGAGTCTTACGACGAGATGTCTCAACGACTGATCCGTAGGGTTCCGCACCCCGACCGCGAAGGCATTCAGACCATCATCGATCAACTCGCCAAGACCCGCCCGCAAATGAAAAATCTCAACCCGGGCGACTTTATCGATCCATCGATTTTGAAAGAAATCGAGGACAGCGGCTTTGTTAAAAAGTTGTACGGAAATTAGAGCGCGCTCCCTGCGAAAAATCGAAAATTCAGCGATTTTGAGACTCAGTCGGTAGATGCAAGGCGCATAGGGCGGGCTGACAAACGGTTCCCGGCGCGTTTGCGTGGAACCCTCGCGCCTTCACCACAAATCTAGAACAATTGCCGCGATCGGCTAACGAGATTTTAATCGGCCGCCAAGGTTGCAGCCGAAGGACGATTGCCTATATAGAAGCAATCAAGTCTCGCGCGTTTTATGGAGGTTCGGTTTCATGGCGACCATCAAATTTCTCGATCCCAGAGCGACGATCAATCCGAAAGACCGTCCTCTCGTGCCCGGTCTTGAAACGCTTGAAGGAAAGACCATCGGCATCATCGACAACGGCCAGGCCAACTCAACGACGATGTTTCAAGAGTTGGCAAAGCTCATGGAGGAAAAATTTCACACCAAGGAAGTCATCTTCAAGACCAAGCCGACGCATATGCAGGGCGCGCCGAAGCCGATCATGGAGGAAATTTTGAACCGGTGTGACGCGGTCATTACCGGGCTGGGCGCTTGAGGCTCGTGCACCTCGTGGAGTGTCCACGACGCCATCGAATTGCAAAAGAAAGGAAAGCCGACCGTGACATTGTGCCAGTCGATCTTCATGGAGCTGGGCCGCACGGAGGCGAGATTTTTCGGCCAGTCGAAACTGCCCTTGATCGAGATTCCCCACCATCCGAGCGGCGGCGCCCGTCCCGGGGAGCATCGCGCGGATGCGGAAGGAGCGATCGAACTGGTGGGGAAAATGCTGATGTTGGGAGGGTAGGGGCGCTTGACTTAGGCGGCGATGGAATACTCAACGGTTCGACTTTGGATTTTGTGGTCGAGTTCGATCCCTTTCCCCCTTGCGGGGAAAGGCAAGGATAGGGGGTATGGATCTAATTAGAGGACGAGCAAGGGGTCTTCGAAAAAATCCAACAAAAGCCGAAAAGCTCCTGTGGAGCCACCTGCGATTCTGGCAAGTGGACGGTTACAAATTTCGAAGACAGCAGCCTCTTGGTAAGTACATCGTTGACTTCGTGTGCTTGGAAAAGAAACTGATCATTGAACTTGACGGCGGTCAACATGCTGAGCAAGTCGAATACGACTCGACTAGAGACGGATGGTTAGGGGCGCACGGGTTTCGCATTATTCGGTTTTGGAACAACGACGTGCTTGAGAATAGTGATGGCGTCAAACAGAAAATCTTGACAGCATTGCAGGGTACCCCCTTCCTCAATCCTTCCCCGCAAGGGGGAAGGAGGCCGATTAGAAGAAAGAATCCAGTCAGATAAATTGGCCGCAATTCTCTGGAGTTTGCTTTTTATGAACCTCACCTCAAACCTGATCGAAGTCGAAGATAGCTGGGAAGCGGTCAATGATTGGTTCTGTAATGAAAAGCTGAGTGACGGCTTGCCCATCGTGCCGCCGACACCGGAGCGGGTCGAGCGAATGCTCGCGGCGACGGTGCGCGATCCGCAGGAAATCATCGGGCCGATTCCGCCCAAATGGGCGCCGTGCTCCATCGAGAAGATTGCCGTCAATGCGGTGATGGCGGGCTGCTTGCCGGAATATTTATCCGTAATCATCGCGGCCGTCGAAGCGATTTGTGAGCCGCGCTTCAATCTTTACGGCGTTCAAGCGACGACCGGCTATGTCGGGCCGGCGCTATTGCTCAACGGGCCGATCAGAAAAGAGCTTAACGTAAACTGCGACGCCGGCGTCTTCGGTCCGGGCTTTCGGTCCAACGCGACCATCGGCCGGGCGATGCGGTTGATTCTGATCACCGTCGGCGGCGGCTATCCCGGCGACACCGATCGCTCGACGTTCGGCTGGCCGGGCAAGTACACGATGTGCTTCGGCGAGAACGAGGAAAAGAGTCCATGGGAGCCGTATCATGTCGAGTTTGGTTTCAAGCCTGAAGACAACGCCGTGACCGTTTTCGGCATCAACGGCTTTCTGCCGATCCACACCGCCGGGAGTCGGGGTGAGCAGGCGCTCTCCTCATTGGCTGAAGTGATCAAAATGCACCACGGCGTGAGTCATCTGGACGTGGGCAGTTTTGGCGGCGGCACGCCGCTCATCGCTCTCGGCGTCGAAGACGCGGAGATCATGGCGCGCGACGGCATCACCAAAAAACAGATCAAGGATTATCTTTGGGATCACGCATCGCTCAGGTTTTCAGAAATTCCCGCGCGCCGGAAAGGGCACAAGAGCGACGATGAATTGCTACGCGAATCGCCGAATGTGACGCCTGACGGTGTCGTGCATCTTTCAACGAAAGCGGAAGATATCATGGTCATTGTCGTCGGCGGCAAACATCGCCATTCGGTGTTTCTGCCGATGTGGACCGGACGCAACACGCTCTGCGTAATCAAGGGGATCAGGTAACCCCTTGGAGTAATGGAATGATGGAATGATGGGAGGTCGGGCCATGAGGATTGAGGATGGCGGATTGAGGACCGCGCGAGCAGTGGCGAGTTTTCTGATTGTTTGCGCGTTCGCAGCGCCCTGCGCGGCTCAGGAAAAATTTCGTTTTCCCATCGGCGAGTCGTCGAAGACGCTGAGCTATGGACCGTTGTGGGTCGCCGCGAAGATGGGATATTTCGAGCGCGAAGGTTTGGACGTCCCAATCGTCACCATGCGCGGCTCGCCGCTGACCATTCAAGCGCTGACCGCGGACTCCATCTACGTCGCCAGCGCAACCGTCGACACGCTCATCAACGCCTACGAGAGAGGCGCGGATATCACCATGATCGGCGGCTTGATCAATGGACTTGGTCTGAGCATGATCGGCGCCAAGCAATACAAGACCTACGGAGATCTGCGCGGCACAACCATCGGTTCGCAGACGCTCACCTCCGGCACGGGGTTTGCCCTGCGTCTGGTGATGAAGGTCCACGGCCTTGAATATCCGCGCGACTATAAGTTGCTGAACATCGGCAGCGCGCCCGATCGCTTTCGGGCGTTGGCCTCAGGGCAGATCTCATCCGCGCCCGTGGGTGTGCCCCTCGACCTCGTCGCCAAGCAACAAGGTTTCAACATCATCGGCTACTTCGCCGACGATCAGCCAAATTTTCAGTTCAACGTCTATATCGTCAAGCGCTCTTGGGCTGAAAAAAACCGTATGCTGGTGGTGCGCTTCATGAGGGCGATGGTCGCGACGATGCGTTGGATGGCTGATAACCGCGAGGCGGCCTGCACTTATTTGACCAAAGAGATGTCGATCGGCATGGAGGACTGCCGCTATGCCTACGATTACAACTGGAAAAACCGCATCTGGGATCGTAACGCCGATCTCAATGTCGAGGGCGTGCGCACGATCATCAATTTAACCGCGGACCAAGGTGTATTGAAGGAACCTCTGCCCCAACCGTCGAAATACATCGATCCCAGCTATCTCAAGCAGGCGCTGGCGGAGATCGGCAAAAAATAGGAAGGCTCGAGGCGAGAGGCACGGGGCGTGAGACGGAAGACTTGAAATGCCCGAGGAGATCGC
>CAMLCX010000490.1 GCA_946478635.1 uncultured Pseudomonadota bacterium | reverse complement strand
GGACTCGGAAGCACGATCCCTCTAATTTGCTCCATAGAAACCTCCTAGCATTCTGCCGCGACACGCAAGAATTTCACCACAGAGGCGCAGAGGGCGCAGAGAAAAAATTTATCAAGAAAACTCCGAACTCTGTGCCCTCTGCGCCCTCCGTGGTGAATAATTCCTATCTCTTTCGTTTGACCCTTTGCCGCGCCTGGTTCCTCGTTCATCCCCGCCCAATATTCCACCACTCCATCTCTCCATTACTCCATTCCTGTCACTCCCGCGCCGCCTCTTCCATGGCCGCGCGCAGCATCGCGCCGTGGAGATCCACCGAAGTCATGGCGCAGTATTCAAGCCCATAGGTCGGCCGCTCATCCGCCATACCCGTCTCCAGCAGGCGTTGCAACGCCATGCGATTGAAGCTCGCATGGCCCATGACGCCTTCCTCGTGCTCGGCCAAATCGGCTTCAACGTGGGTGGCAAAGTAAGTCGCCTTGTCTCTATCGAATCCGTAATGGCTGGTCAGCGCCTTGTAACAGCCCGCCGACCAGTGGCCGATCTGCTCTTCGGTCGTCACCGCCGCATACCATTCTGCCGCCGTGCCCTCGTAGACGATGCCGCGCATAAAATCGATCTTGCCGCGAAACTCCGAGAGCATCGGCGTGGTGAAAACTTCTTCTTCGGTCAAACCGAAGGCTTGCGCGGTCTGGATCATGACGAGGAAATGACCGGGCGGTTTCGGATGGATAAACTCATCGGCGATCTTTTCGCCAAGCGGTCCCATGAGATCGCGGTTCACTTTCAGGAACGTGATGTTTTTGTGGTACGTGCAAGCCGTCAGCGTGTTGATTTCGATGGTATAGGCGCCCCAGTTGCGAAAAAACAGCTGCAGCGTCTTTAGCGGCAGCTTGCCCGCCATCAACTGCTGCATGAACGGCATCTGATTGACCTTCGCCTCCCAGCGATCGCGCACCATCGAGTAGAGTTGATCGACCATTCCCTTGGCCTCGCTGGCCGTACATTTTTTTCCTAATTGGACTTTCAGCTCCATGGTTGCCTCCCACTGGCGCGCTATTTGGCCGGTTGCGCAGCCTCCACGCCTTCGGCACCAGTCATAAACGCAACAAGAAAAGTCCCCGGCATCATTATTTCGAGCCGCATCCTAGAACTCCACGTTTCAGCTGTCAGGTCAACATCGAACCGTGCATCAATGGAAGACTCTTGGCGGTCAAGCCGCAAAGCGATCCGGCGCAAAAGGCTCGGATCGCTTTGCGGGACCACCGGTAAGCAAGGCCGCAGCCAGCTCGCCAACAGCCGGGCTTGTCGTCATGCCGTGACCGCCCAGTCCCGCGACCCAGAAAAAATTCTTGACGCGCGGATCCCAGCCGATGATAAAGCGTCCGTCCGGCGTGAGGGTTCGGAAGCCCGCCCAGCCCCTGCTGATGCTCACTCCCGAAAGCGCCGGCATAAATTGTTCGATCTTCTCGGCGAGCAATTCCTTGACGCTCTCGTCGACTGGCGGATCGCCGGGAGGAAGTTCGGTCTGATCGCAAGCGCAGAGCAGCAGGCCCGCGCCTTCCGGACGAAAATAAATGTCATGGGCGACATCCCAGACAAACGGCCAGGTGGGGTCCACCCAGTCGATTGGCGGTGAGACGAAGAGATGGCGCCGGCAAGGACGCAAGGGCACTTCGCGCGCCCCGGCCATTTTCGCAACCGAGTTGGCCCAGGCGCCGCTCGCGTTGACGAGTGTCCTGGCGCGGAACGTTTCGCCGTCCGTTACAACTTCGACTTGGTTGCCGTCGATATTGCGAATCGATTGCACTTTCGCGTTGTAGCGAATGCGCGCGCCACAGCCCGTGGCCGCTTTCAGATAGCCGGAAAGCAGCGCATGAATATCGATGATGCCGTCGCTCGCGCACCAAATCGCGCCTTCGAATTGCGCTCCTTCCAAGACCGGCACCTGCCGTCTCGCTTGATCGGGCGTCCACGGCACGACATCGATGCCGACGCGCCGGCCCGTTTCCGCGTCTTCTTTGAGTTTGGTCCAGGAATCGCCGCTACCGAGGAGGAGCGAGCCCTGCTGTTTGAATTGGACAGGCTCCGGCCAGTCGCTCGGTGGATTGCGCAAAAATTCCGCGCCGGTGCGCGTCAACTTCGCCAGATCCGAATCCGGCACGCACTGCCGCATCATTGCCGCGTTGCGTCCCGAAGAATGAAATCCGGGGATGCTCTCCTGCTCTAAAAGGACGATATCCCTAACGCCGCGCCGGGCGAGATGGTAAGCGGTTGCGGCGCCGGCAAACCCAGCGCCGACAATGATAAAATCGTGAATGTTCATGCTTCACTACCTGCTCGGTCATTTACTATATGAAGTCCGGAACAAAGCCAACGATGAGGCCGGGGATGCAGCTGTTTAGCTTTAAAAATGGCTGTTCTAGCGAGCCGATTTAGGGTTTGAATCACTACCGAACTGCGCTATAGTCACGACTAAATGAGAATCCATCGTTACACTCAATGGGACGGCACGCAACGCGTTGTCTTCCCAACAACGGACGATCTCCTCAAGCATCTTTCCGATCATCTACTGGAAGAAGAAGGCGTGCGGCGGGCGCTGCGCGATTTGATGCGCCGCGGTTTTACTTCGGAGGACGGCGAGCGCTCGGTCAAGGGCCTCCGCGACTTTCTCCGCGAAGCGGACGAAAAGCGGCGCGAATTGCTCAACAAATATTCACCGGATTCCTTCAAGCTGTCTCCCGAAGAACAGCAGGCGTTGAGCGAGAAGCTCAGTAAGCTGGGCGAAAAACTCGAGGCCTACCACGAGCAGATGCGCAACTTCATGGAGCGCATGTCGGGTAAGTTCGCCGACCGCATGGACGAGCTCAATGAAAAAATGCGCGAGGCCTACCAGCGCTATCAGGAGCTGAAGAACCGGCTGCAAAATCAGATTTCCGAGCGCGGCATGCAAAAGAATCAGAACATGCCCGGTCAGAATCCCCAGTCGCTCATGGACATGCTCGACCGCATGCAGAAGCTTTTGGAAGACGAAAACTTTTTGAAAAATCTCCCGAGCATGATGGATGCCGCGGTCAACGACCTTGAAAACATGTTGGAGAACCTCGATTCCATGAGCCAGGACCAGTTGCAGCAACTGAGCGACATGATGAGCCAGATGCAGCAGCTCGAGCAGCTGATGAATCAATTTTCCTTTCAAGGCTCCGAGCGTATGGGCATGGGCGACGCCGGTCAGATCCTCGGCCAGTTGCGCGGCCTCGAGCGCTTTCTGCGCTGGGGCCAGCGCGGCATGGGCGACCCCTCGGATCTCAATCTCGAAGAGTTGCGCGAGATCCTCGGCGAAGAGGCCTACGAGAACCTTAAATATTTAAAAAACGTCGAGCAGACTCTTGAAGACGAAGGGTACATCGTGCGCACCAACCACGGCCTTCGTTTGACCCCCAAGGGCATGCGCAAGATCGGCGACAAGGCGCTGCGCGAGATCTTCCAGATGCTCAACAAAGGCCGCTGGGGCAACCACGCGACATCCAAGCGCGGCTCCCAGGGCGACCTGATGGAAGAAACCAAGGAGTACGAGTACGGCGATCCGCTGAACGTCAATATTGGCGAAACCTTGCTGAATGCGCTGGAGAAACGCAAAGTGGGCGAGCCGCTCCGTATCGCGCCGGAGGACTTCTCGGTGCAACGCGTCGAATACTCGACCGTGAGCGAAACGGCATTGCTGATCGACGTGAGTTATTCGATGTTGATGAACGACGCTCTCCATGCCGGCAAGAAAGTCGCCCTCGCGCTGCACAGATTGATTCAGACGAAATATCCGCAGGACCGGCTCCACCTCGTGGCGTTTCGTTCCAATGCCAAACTGATCCACGCCGAAGACTTGCCGTCGATCGTCTCGCTCACCTACTTCATGGAGCACGGCACGGACATCAAAGAGGCGCTGCGTTACGCGCGCCAGCTGCTCGGATCGAATCGCAGCGCCAACCGCCAGATCATTTTAATCACCGACGGCGAGCCGACCGCGGCGACGCTCGATCGCGGCGGCAGGTTGCACAGCGGCTGGGGCTC
>CAMLCX010000489.1 GCA_946478635.1 uncultured Pseudomonadota bacterium | reverse complement strand
CAGTCGGAGTGTTCTTCATGGTTCTTCTCCCAATCGATATTCCGCAATGCGAAATCTACAATACGAAGTCACCGAATCACCTTATCCGTCTGAACGCTGATCGCTGACCTCTGTCATTTGATCACTCGATCCGCCCGCGCCAGCACATTGGGCGGAATCGTTACACCGATCTGCTTCGCCGTTTTGAGATTAAAAATAAGCTGAAACTTCGTGGGTCTCTCCACCGGCAACTCGGCGGGCTTGGCGCCTTTTAAAATTTTGTCGACGTAAATCGCCGCGCGGCGGTAGATGTCGGTCTCGTTCGGGCCGTACATCATCAATCCGCCGGCATCGACGAATTCCTTCTGTGATTGGATGGTTGGCAGGCGCTGCTTGATCGCAAGGGCGGCGATTCGATCGAAGTGAGTGAACATCAATGGGTTGGCGGTCACGAGGACCGCGCCGGCGCGCTCTTTTTTCGCCGCCTGGAAAACCCTGTCAAAGTCGTCCGCTTTGCGGACCGCGAGACTTTGGAACTTGAGGCCGAGTTTTTCCGCCTCGGATTCCGTGTATCGGAGGCCCGCATCGGCTGACGGACTATCGGGATTCCAAAGAACGGCGACGCGTAAAAGTTTGGGAATGGTCTCTTTGAGGATTTCCATTTGCTTGCCGCGCAAATCGGTGAAGATGTTCGCCATCCCAGTGATGTTTCCGCCGGGGCGGGCCAGGCTCGCGACCAAACCTGATGAGGCTGGATCGCTACCGCCTGCTGCCATAACAATTGGGATTGTGCTGGTGGCTTTTTTCGCAGCCTGAGCCGGCGCGGAGCCGCCGAACGTGACCAGCACATCGACCTTGCGTCCGACCAGTTCCGCAGCGAGTGGGCCAAGACGATCCGCTTTTCCGTCCGCCCAACGCTCTTCGAAGGCAATGTTCTTTCCCTCCATATAGCCCAGTTCCCGAAGCTGTTGACGGAATACCTCCATGCGCTCGCCAAAGGCTGGGGCGGCCATGCCGCCGAGAAATCCGATCCGGACACTTTTCGCCGGCTGCTGTGCCTGGGCGGACTGGCAAAGGGCAAAGAGCAGAGCGCAAAGGGTAAAACAAAGAACTGAGCGATGAGCTATGTGTGCTGAGTATTTCACTCTCGCTCGCTCAGTTGTCGATATCCGCCATTTCATCCGCATGGACCCAACACTCCATAACTCCACTATTCCATCACTCCATTTCTTCATTTGATTACTTTCTTTGTCGCGCTCGCAACTGCGGCGGGATCGTTACGCCGAGTCGCTTGGCGGTTTGCAGGTTGATCGCTAACTCGACACTATCGGGCGTTTCGATATTGATGTCCTTTGGACTTGCGCCATTGAGAATCCGTTGGACGTACTTTGACGAAAGGCGGTCGATCTCGCGGTAGGTCGGCAGCCGGCTGAGCGGGTACAAAACAATCAGCACAACGGTCAAAAGAAAGGTGGGTCTTCAGAGAATTTTGCGTAGCCTTCCGGCAGGACTGCATGATGGGACCAGGCAGCCAAAGTTTTAGCCCGCAACCGAAATGATAGTCTGGTAAGCGGCGCATACCAGCTGGAATCTCTACATAGCGCAAGTGATGTACCAAGCACCAGATCCATTTTCGAGATAGCAAGCCGTTGAATTCCTGTGCTATTTTTGCGGGCGTGCCGAAGGAGTGCCTGCCTTTATAGAGGCGGGTGTAGTCGTTTTGATATACCCCTGTAGCAAGCTTGCTACTCTATCCAAAGTCGACCAATCAGCGCGACGCTTGTAGGCCGGCTGCCTTGTGCGTAGAGTTTGGACGAATTGAAAACCAGGGGGTAGATCGGTGAACCAAACTTGGCTCGCGACGGGATTTTTCTTCACGCTCTTCGGCCTGATTCTGTACGGCGCGTTTTTAATCCTGACGCCGTTTTTGACCGCAATTGCTTGGGCGGCAATCCTGGCCATTCTCGTTTATCCGCTTTATGCGTGGCTGCTCCTGCGCTTTCGCGGCCGAGCAACGCTCGCCGCCCTCACCGTTATCGCGGTCATCACCTTAATCGTGATTGTTCCGGGCATCGAGCTGGGGCGCTTTTTGGTCGAGGAGGCAGTGTTGTTGGTCCAATCCCTGCGCTCGCTCCTGGATGAGAACGGCAAACAAGAGTGGCTGGCCAAGCCCTGGGTGCAGCAGCTCGTCGGTTGGTGGAACATGGCCTCGTTCCGGTTGATGGATTTCAATATCAACTGGAAGGAGATGCTGGCCCAAGGGGCGCAATCATCTTCGAAGTTGCTGGTCGAGCGGGTCCGGGGCATCGCCCAAAATGTGTTGTTCTTTACGGTCAATTTTATTATCGCCCTGGTTACCTTGTTTTTCCTGCTGCGCGACGGCAAAGAGTTTTTTGTTCGCTTGCAGCGGCTGCTGCCGATGGATCGGCAACACCAGCAGCGGCTGTTTACAAATATCGTCGATGCGGTTTTGGCCGTCGTCCATGGCTCGTTCGTGGTCGCCATGGTGCAGGGGCTTCTCGCCGGCTTGGCCTATTATTTCCTGGGCGTGCCGTTCGCGGTTTTGTGGGGCGTGGTTACGGCGTTTGCATCTCTTCTACCCGTGGGCGGCTCGACACTCGTGTCGATTCCGGCATCGATTTATTTGATTCTGCAGGGCGACACGGTCCGGGCAGTCGTGCTGCTTGCCTGGTCGTTGGGAGTCGTCGGCACGGTGGATAATATTTTGAAGCCCTTGCTCATCGGCAATCGGCTCGGCCTCCCGGTTTTATTTCTTTTCTTTGGCATTCTCGGCGGGCTGGCGCTGTTCGGCGCCCTGGGCATCATTCTGGGTCCGGTGATATTCGCTTTACTTAAAGCTTTGTTGAACCTCTACTCGGAGGAGTATCAACAGCCCGAACAAGAAGGAAAAATTTCCCTCGACTGATCTTGGCAAGCGCACGCGATTATTCATATAGTAGCGGCAGTACGGTCAGTCAATTTGGAGGGATGTATGGCGGACGAATTGGAGATCAAGCGCGAAATCGTTTTGGAGGCCGACGCCGAGACGCTCGAGCGGATGCGCAAGGAAGGACACGCGCGCGGCTTTACCGTTTTCTGCGATGAAGGCGAGCGCATCGGCGGCGACAATACCGCGCCGCCGCCGCTGGCCTACTTCGGTCTTTCGGTCGGGTTTTGACTGCTCACGCAAATTTCCCGGTACGGGGAAATGCTCAAGACCCACATCGACAATGCGAAAATCTACGTCACGGCGCGCTTCAAAAACGAAGGATCGGTCCTGCGCGAGACCGTGCAGGCGCAAGGTTTGGGCGTAGAGACGCGTTGCGAGATCACGTCGAGTGAGCCGCCGGAGAAAATCGCCAAGGTTGTGCGCAATGCCGAAGCGGGCTGCTATGTGATCCAAACTATTCGCCAGCCGACCGCGGTAAAGAGCGAGTACAGGCTCAACGGTGCGGTATTTGATCCCGAGTCGTTCAAAAAGAAATAGAGGCAAAAACGGAATTTCCAAAGAGAAAGAGTTTAACCGCAAAGAAGCTAGCGCGGTGAAGCCGCAACCAAAGGGGCACAAGAAGGACTCACCGCAGAGGCACAGAGGTCGCAGAGTTCGGAGTTTTGATTGATAAAATTCTTTTCTCGGCGTACTCGGCGTCTCCGCGGTGAATTCTCTTCTGGACCGAGATAGTCTGATGGTCATTGGAGATTTGCGCGAGCGGCGAAAACTCTGAACGATAGTAGTGCAAAATACGCAAAGTTTTCGTAGGGCGGTGCCTGGGCGCACGGATCGATGGTAGCCCGGATGCAGCGCAACGGAACTGAGTTTCATCCGGGAAAAATCTGGGCCAGCCGCGAGAACTTGCAAGGAGAGAGCAGCACATGGCGAAAGATACTGAATTTTTCAACGTAAAATACAAAGAAGGCTCGCTCGATCCCAAGGCGGCGCAGCTCATTTTGTTTGCGGTGAATCTGGCGATCGGCCATGAGCATGGCGCCAAGCTTCATCTTGGCAGAGCCCGCGAGCTGGGCGCCAGCGAGGATGAAATTTGGGAGACGGTGGTTTACGCCATGCGTCCGGTGGCCGCCAACGTGCGCAACT
>CAMLCX010000488.1 GCA_946478635.1 uncultured Pseudomonadota bacterium | reverse complement strand
TGGTGGTCTAAGGTTTTAGACTGCTCCGAAAACGGCTCAGCACGGGTCATCACGACGCGGTTACGTCCCGCCTTCTTGGCGTCGTAAAGCGCTACGTCGGCGGCACGCACCGGCAATTCCGTATCAGCGCCGTCCTCGGGAAATAACGCCACGCCGAGCGACAGTGTCACCGGCCCGAGCGCCCGTCCATCCGACTTCACTTCGAGCCGTACGACTCCCTCGCGGATGGCCTCGGCGCGCTGCTGCGCGCCGTAGTAGTCCATCTGCGGCAGCACCAGGCAGAACTCCTCGCCGCCGTAGCGACAGGCAATATCGTCAACGCGGACCGCCCGCTTGAGGAATTTCCCCAGCTCGCTCAGCACGGCATCGCCGGCGTCGTGCCCAAAGCTATCGTTGAAGCGCTTGAAATAATCCACGTCGATCATAATGACGGCCACTGGCTTGCCAGACCGCCTTGCGCGAGCGATCTCGCGCTCGAGCGTCTCGGTCAGGTAGCGCCGGTTAAACAGACCGGTGAGCGGGTCGCGGAGGCGAGTCAGGAACTGGTATCTTCATAATTATTCGTCACGCGGCGGCAGGCAGGGCGAGGAATCTTGTTTCGAAAATCTCGCTTGACACCGGCTTGCTGAATAAATAACCCTGCATTTCGTCGCAGGTCAGCATCCGCAGCAGGCGCGATTGCTCCTCGGTTTCGACGCCCTCCGCCACCACCTTGAGCTTGAGTGAATGCGCCAGGTTGATGATCGAGGACACCAGCGCCATTCCCTCCGGCCCGGTAGTCATATCGATTACGAATGAGCGGTCGATCTTGAGGGTGTCCAGCGGCAATTTGGACAAGTAGCTGAGCGAGGAGAAGCCGGTGCCGAAGTCGTCGATGGCTATGGCGACGCCCATGGCGCGGATCGCTTGAAGGCTGGCGATACTGAGCTTGACGTCCTCCATGATCAGGCTTTCGGTGATCTCCAGCTCCAACCCCGCCGCTGCATGAGGGTCAATACTGATGGCCTGCTCGATCTCGGCGATGAAGCTGCGGTTGCGCAGTTGCAGCGGCGAGACGTTGACCGCAACGCGCACGGCAGCGAGGCCCGCGGCGCGCCAACCGAGGTAGTCCTTGATGGCTTGGCCGAGCGCCCAGCGCCCGACTTCATAGATTAATCCGGTTTCTTCGAGAATCGGGATGAACCGGCCCGGCGGCACCAGTCCCGTGCGCGGATCGTTCCAGCGGATCAGCGCCTCGACGCTGGTGACCTTGCCGTTCAAGAGGTTTACCTTGGGCTGGTAGTGGAGGACGAATTCGCCATTGTCGAGCGCCTGGCGCAGCTTGTTTTCGAGGGAGAGCTTTTCGGCGACACGCGCGTTCATGGTCTGGGTATAGAACAGATAGCGCTCGCCGCTCGCCTTGGCCTTTTTGAGCGCAGCTTCGGCATTTTTGAACAGCGTGTCGGCGTCGGCGCCATCGCTGGGGAACATCGCAATGCCGAACTTGGCGGAAACTCTTAGCTCGGCATCGCCGATCCGAAATGGTGGACCGAAGACATCTCGGGCACGTTGTTCGATCTGGTGCGGCACCTTTTCCTCGGTCTCGACGTCCGGAATCATGAGCGCAAAATGATCGGCGTCAATCCGCCCCAGCCGGCCGGCGTCTGCTGCATCACCCGACATGCGCGCGGCCACATCTTTGATCAGCGCATCGCCTGCCGGCCGGCCCAGCGTATCGTTGATGGTCTTGAATCGTTCGATGTCCAAGAGCACAAGCGCAAGTTTGCGGCCCTGCTCTCGGGCATTTACCACACTTTGCTGGAGACGTTCGTGGAACAAAGCGCGGTTGGCAAGCCCGGTGAGCGCGTCGTAGTAGGCGAGGTAATCGAGCCGCTCCTGATTGTCGATGTGATCGATCGCGAATGCGATGTCGCAGGCCAGCTCCGTCAA
Source organism: uncultured Pseudomonadota bacterium (assembly GCA_946478635.1). The sequence goes on along the minus strand of CAMLCX010000488.1, from coordinate 2,144 downwards.
AAGCTTGATCTCGTCTTCATCGAAAAATCCGATTTCCCCGGCGTACAGCGCGAGCGCGCCGATCGCCTCATCCGAAACAACCAGCGGCAAAACGGCCATCGAGCGGACTCCCGCTTCGACGTATTTGTTGCCGAGCAACACCTGGGGATCGTTTTGCGAATCGTTGGACACGATAGCCTTTTTTTCCATGATCGCTCGCGCGATCATGGTGTTTGAAGAAATTTCAGGCGATGACACGAGGCCTTTAATAGCGCTCAGGAGCTCTTCATCCTTACCCGCCGAGGCGACCGGGACGATCGTCATCGCGCTCCGATCCACCAGAGCGATCAAGGCCATGCGGAACCCGCCTTCAACCACCGCAATGCGGCACGCCTCCCTGAACAGCTCGTCGCGGTCGCGCACGCGCACGATCAGCGTGTTAATACCGCTCAGCGCGCGAAGCATGCGGTTGACCTGCTGCAGATCTCGGCTCCTCGACGCTATTTCCGCCTGCTGCGTCTGCACCGCTTCAGCGGTGCGGTCGACGACCGCCATCAGCTCGCCAAGCTCGCCGCCAGGATAGGGCGGGCCGCTCCGAGCGCCGAGATCGTCCGTCCCTATCTGCCTGGCCACGCTCGCGATGCTCCGCACATGACGGCGGATGCCGTTCTCTGCGACGTACCAGGCGAGTGCAAATGCCAATAGCGAAACGAAAAACAGCAAAGTCAGCGCGTCGCGCAGGTTCCTATTGGCTTGTGCCACCAGCAGGTCCTGCGAGATGCCGAGAACCAAGCGCGCGCCGCCGCCGCGGGGCTCAGGCATGACACCGAGCGCCCAGACCCTATGCACTCCGTCCAAGCCCGGCAAAGCGGCCACCCTACCTGTGTCCCCTGAAGCCGCGAAGCGCAACAATTCCGACGCCGCAAGATCCTTTCCAACGAAGTCTGCGCGCCCAGGGTCGGGCCTGCGCACCATCAGGACTCCCTTTCGATTCCAGATCAGCAAGGAGAGGCTCGGGTAGTGGCTTGCCGCGGCGAAGCTCTCCGCGTACTGGGAAAGGTTCAGCGAGGCGAGCAGCACGTATTTGAGCGTGCCCTGACGGTCAAGCACGGGATAGGCCACCTGCAGCACCGCAATTCCGGTAAGCCCGCCGATCACTACGTCGAAAGCGGGTTCCAAGGACGCCCGAACCTGCCTGAAGTAATCGCGTCCACTCACGTTCAGCTTGCGGCCCGAGCGCAGCGAATCGCAAAAGAGCTCGCCATCCGGAGTGATCGTGAGCAAGCCCGTGTATTGTGGATAGCGCGCCAGTACGCCGGCGAGAAACTCCGAGCATGCGGCCTTCTCTGTCGTATCGATGACGGGCCCGCCCGACAGGCCCTGTAGAAGCTGCACGGTGCCTATGACCTTGTCGTCGAGATTCTAGACCGCATACTTCGCCAGCGCGCCAAGGTTCTGCTTCGCCTCGTCGCTGGCGCGGTCGCGCTCGTTGAGAAAATAAAACCCCAACAGCACGGCCGGTGTGAGGGTAGCCAGCAGGACGAGCAGCACGATGCGGGCGCGTAGACTCATGCGATTGACGCCAGTATGGCGTTCCGGCGGGATACGAATAACCGTTCGCGCCCGCCGTTATGCGACTGGTACGAGGTCTTCCGGTATGCCGCGCGTTCTGGTCCCGAAAGCTTGTCTGTCATAGTTACTCACAAAGTCTTTTAGGCTGTAGGCTAAAGGCTGTTATGCTTTACGCAGGGACCGGATCAAGGCGCTCAGAACCTTCCCGGCCTCAGCTTCATCGGCCGCCCAAACGCTCTAAGTTTTGTCTGATCACGCATGATCTTTTCCTACAGCCTATTAGCCTTCACCCTTCGTCTTTTTCATAGTGACTGTTCCGTCTGATTCAAGGATTGCGATGGTTCCGAAACCGGTGCGGCACGGGTCATCACGACGCGGTTACGTCCCGCCTTCTTGGCCTCGTAAAGCGCTGCGTCGGCCGCGCGCATCAGTGAGTCCGTATCGCCCCCGTCCTCGGGAAATAACGCCACTCCGAGCGACAGTGTCACCGGCCCGAGCGCCCGGCCATCGGATTTCACTTCGAGCCGAGCGGCTCCCGCGCGGATGGCCTCGGCGCGCTGCTGCGCGCCGTAGTAGTCCATCTGCGGCAGCAC
>CAMLCX010000487.1 GCA_946478635.1 uncultured Pseudomonadota bacterium | reverse complement strand
GATCAGAGTGAGTGACTGGAGTTCAGACGTGTGCTCTTCCGATCTTGATTTCAAGCGGATCGATCTGATGTTGCTTGCAAAAGCGATGCCAGACCGGATCGAGCATCAGGTTGGTGATGTTGTTGGCCAATGCGCGCCCCATCAGAAACTCGAGAGAAAGATAATATACCCGCTTCGCATTGTGCTCCTGGTACGTCCGCTCGGTTTGGATCCAGCGATTCGAAAGGACATCTTTGACCGAGTGCGCAATGGCTTCGAATTTGTCGCGCGCTGTCGCGGAGTTGACCGGGATGACCTGATCAAATGTGAGATGCCGTTCGTATAGACCGTCAGCATCGCCACTGGAAAATTTTATCGAACCGCAATTGTACCGTTGAAGCACATTTTCCGGGACCGTGGTTTGAGTTTCTTTCATTTGGATTTCTCTTCTATTCAACATGGCAATCGCCGGTAATCTATGAGGCCGATTAAGCCAACCACGACCAGACCAGGAATCGTCTCACACATTGTCACCTTCTGTGGAACTACGCTTCGCGGTCCTTGTGTTTTTTTCGCCCCACTTCCAACCAAGGACGAATGGATGGTCCTCACCACGCTCGTTGATGTAGTGGCGGTGTTCGATGAGAGCGTTGCGGATAGCTTGCTTTGCATAGGCGGCACGCGAGCCGAGTTGCGGGAGCCGATCGATCACGTCTTCAACGAGATGGAAACGGTCAAGCTCGTTGAGCACGACCATGTCGAACGGTGTGGTCGTGGTTCCTTCCTCTTTGTAGCCGCGCACATGAAGATTTTTATGGTTGGTGCGACGGTAGGTGAGCCGGTGAATGAGCCATGGGTAGCCGTGGAATGCGAACACGATCGGTTTGTCCTTCGTGAAAAACGTGTCGAAATCGTGATTGCTCATGCCGTGCGGATGCTCGCTCGAAGGCTGTAGCTTCATCAGGTTGACGACGTTGATGACGCGGACTTTCAACTCGGGTATGTAACGGCGGATCAAGTCCACGGCGGCCAGCGTTTCCAGCGTGGGCACGTCACCACAGCAGGCCATTACAACATCTGGCTCTCCGCCTTTATCGTTGCTGGCCCATTCCCAAATGCTTAAACCGGCGGCGCAATGCTTGATCGCTTCGTCCATGGTCAACCAGACAGGCGCAGGCTGTTTCCCGGCGACCACGACGTTGATGTAATTTCGGCTCCGCAGGCAGTGATCAGTGACGGAGAGCAGGCAGTTTGCATCGGGAGGAAGATAAACCCGAACCACCTCGGCCTTCTTGTTCACCACGTGGTCGATGAAACCCGGATCCTGATGCGAGAATCCGTTATGATCCTGCCGCCAGACGTGAGAACTAAGAAGATAATTGAGCGAGGCAATTGGGCGCCTCCACGCGATGTGATTGCAAACCTTCAACCATTTGGCGTGCTGGTTGAACATCGAATCGATGATGTGAATGAATGCTTCGTAACAGGAGAAGAATCCATGTCGACCGGTGAGCAGATAACCTTCGAGCCAGCCCTGGCACTGATGCTCGCTCAACATCTCCATCACGCGGCCATCCGGCGCGAGGTGATCGTCGTAAGGAAATTTTTCCCCCATCCAGGCGCGGTTGGTCACTTCAAGCGCATCCTGCCAACGATTGGAGTTGTTCTCGTCAGGACTGAACAATCGAAAGTTCTTGCTCGGCATGTTCAGCTTCATCACGTCACGAAGGAATTTGCCCATGACGCGCGTGGCTTCCGCATCCGTCGCGCCCGGCTTTTTGATCACGACAGCGTATTTGCGAAAATCGGGCATGCGAAGATCGCGGAGGAGCAAACCACCGTTTGCGCGTGGATTTGCGCTCATTCGGCGTTCGCCTTTAGGAGCAATAGCCGCAATCTCTGGTTTGAAGCGACCATTTGAATCGAACAGTTCCGAGGGCTTATAACCCTTCATCCATTGCTCGAGGATTTTAATATGCTCAGGCTTCTCGTGCATTTCGCCCATCGGAACCTGGTGAGAACGCCATGAGTCCTCGGCGCGTTTGCCATCAACTTCCTTGGGGCAGGTCCAGCCTTTCGGCGAACGCAGAATGATCATGGGCCAGCGTGGGCGTTCGATTGTGCCGTTTCGGCGGGCACTCGTTTGAATCCGCTTGATGTCATCCAGAGCTTGATCCATGGCGGCGGCCATTAATTGGTGCATCTTCATTGGATCATGGCCTTCGACAAATATCGGCGAGTATCCGTAGCCGCGGAAAAGTTGCTCCAGTTCCTCGTGGGTGATGCGGGCCAGCACACAAGGGTTGGCGATCTTGTAGCCGTTCAGATGGAGAATCGGCAGCACCGCGCCATCGGTAGCCGGGCTGAGGAATTTGTTCGAGTGCCAGCTCGTGGCCAACGGACCGGTTTCCGCTTCGCCGTCGCCGACGACCGCCGCCACGATGAGATCTGGATTATCAAAGGCCGCGCCATACGCGTGGCTGAGCGCGTAACCTAATTCGCCACCCTCATGAATGGACCCGGGCGTTTCCGGCGCGACATGGCTCGGAATTCCGCCGGGAAAGGAGAATTGTTTAAACAACTTCCGCATCCCTTCCTCATCCTGCGAAATATTCGGATAAATCTCACTGTAGGTGCCCTCGAGCCAGGTATTGGCCACGATGCCCGGGCCGCCGTGACCGGGGCCGATAATGTAAATCATGCTAACGTCGCGCTCTTTAATCACTCGATTCAGATGCACGTAGATGAAGTTGAGTCCCGGTGTGGTTCCCCAATGACCGACCAACCGCGGTTTCACATGCTCTTTTCTGAGCGTCTCTTTGAGCAGAGGATTGTCGTAAAGATAGGTTTGTCCCACGGAAAGGTAATTGGCTGCTCGCCACCAAGCATCCATCTTGCGCAACAGATCGGCGTCGAGCGGACCGTTTTTGGAGGCTCTCGTGCTTTCGACGACGGATGGCGTTGTGTCTTTGGCTGTATCGAATTCCTTCATGGCCGAGCGGTTGATGCGGCCGGGGGATTTCATAAAAGTCTTGTTCATCTGATCTCCTTAAACTCGGTCATCAATGTTGCGCGCACTACTTCAATCAGAGCATGATTTGATGTGCCGCCCACAGGGTGCAAACGACAACATGGTACGTTCAGACTCTTCTCCAACCGAAGTGCGACTTTAGAAGAGAACGGAAGATCTGTGACCTCGTAAGCTTACGCGGTCGGCACCGGAAAAATTACCGGGGGAAAACAATTCAGACTTAGAGTTCCAGACGTGCGGTAATCTTTATTTCGCCACTTGAAAATGATCGGAAACCGAAAGGAGAGAGTAAACGCGGGAGGCGCGTTCGTAAGCTTTGATCAAGGCCTGTTCTTCAAGCATCTGGCCGTCTCCACCGACGCCCCCGGCGATGCTCAGTTGTCGAGGAGCGATCAACGCTGCAAGTTCCGACAGATCGCCGATCTCCCGTACCACACCCGGAATAAGAACGCCGAGCCGCTGCTGTTCGTAAGGTGTTTCAGTGATGAATGAAGCGAGACTCCCGATTGTCTTTACGCTCGTAAATCGGTCGTCAACGGCTGCTGCCGCGAGCGCAAGGACTCCTGCTGGACCAATGCCTATTAAATGAATCTCTTTGGAAATCTTCCTGTCCGCTTCCTGCAATGAATCGAGCAAACGCTGAAGGTCATAGACCCATTGGCCGATGAGAGGACGGCCGATCCACAATGCCCATTCGGCAGTGGTGTGGTCGGGCGCTCTTCCGACCTTATCATTTGGCCAGGCGAGTTTCCCGGTGGCTCTGAGATCCAAAGTGATAACACTCGAACCGGAAGCCACGAGTTCCTTGGCTGCCTCGCTCGCAGCCGCTTTGTCAGCACCCTCAAGGTCGAGAACGATCGATAGCGGTTGATTGGCGTCACCGGATCGCTGTATGGCTGTGAGCGTGATGCCGGGTTCAGGATGAAAGGTAGCCTCACGAGTTTTATTGTCCCCGGTTGATCGGATCTTCACATTTAGCGGTCCCGATTTTGGAAATCCTCCCAACAATTTGATCAGATCTCCTTTCAAACGTTTCTGTTCTTGCCTCCAATCCTCAGCGGACGTTGG
>CAMLCX010000486.1 GCA_946478635.1 uncultured Pseudomonadota bacterium | reverse complement strand
TGCCGCCGCCCACATCATTTCAAATGATTGCCGATTTCAGTCATGAAAGGCAATCCGAAAAGCCTGCTATTATTGACGCGGTGGCACACTCTCGGCCGGGCGCGAGCCGGTCGTGGGATTCAGCCATTCCGGAATGGACGGAAGGATCGCTTTGAGGCGGGAAAGATCGAACTGGGCATTTGAGCCCGGCTGATCCTCCTTGCCCGCAAGCGCCGGCGGCTCCCCCGTGGTCGGCTTAGGATCGGTCGGAACACCGCCGACAGAAGGAATTGCAGAACTCTTGCCCGGGACTGACGCGCCGTCCTCCGGCTTCGGTTGCGTCGCCGGCGGGCTGTCCACGTTTCCAAGAATGATCGGCAGGCCATCCTTCCCGCTTCCGATTATGACAATTTTTGAATTCGGGGATTGTGCGAGCGCGAGCGTTGCCTCAATCCCGCGCCAGCGCAGATAAGAGTCCGAAATTCCCTGACTGACCGTCCGCTGGAACGCGGCAATTCCGTTCGCCTCTACCTGCTTACGCGTCGACTCCTGGGCTTCACGCTCAACCCGATACTTGAACTCCTGGATTTCGTAGAATTGCTGCGTTTGCCGATTGATCGCCGCAACGATCGGTGGCGGTAATTCGATGCTCAGGACCAACGTGTCGATGATTTGGATCGAGTTCTGAAGGAAGTCGTTATAGTGCTTGGGGTCAGGTTGCTCCATTGCTTCCGGCTGAACCAGACTGTTGAGGTGGCTTGCCAGGCTCTTCTGTGCTTCCTGCCTGATCTTGTCCTGGATCTGTTCGCGCGAAGTGTAGACCTCTTGCGCCGTGTATTGCGAAATCACTTCACGCGCGCGGCTTCCGATTTCGGGGTCCACAACCGAATAGAGATAATTCGGTCCGATGAACTTGTGCAACACGCCAACGTAATTGTGCAGCAGCTGGTAGCGCATATTGATTTGCGCGTTGACGACAACGCCGTCCTTGCTGATGGCGTTGTAAGTCTGCGTTCTGGACTGCAGCCGCAGGTTATAGAGAAATAATTTGTCCCAGGGCCAGATCACGTGGAGCCCTTCGTCCCGCAGTTCCCGCGGGTCGACGATCGTGCCGCGACCAACGAAGCACCAGCAGTAAAGGTCGTAGCTGTTGAACCGTTTCCAGAGAACGCCGACCTGACCGCTCGGCACCGTGATCACGATAAAAGGAAACAGAAACGTCGCGACCAGCATCACTGCCAGCAGCATGATGGTCAGGCTGGGGAAATGGCGGCGGAGAAACCGGCGGAACGCGCGCGCGTTCGGCGGCACTCCGTCAGTTGAACTCAGATAATACGCCATTACTGGCCTCCCCTCACCCAACCTTACTAAGAAATCGAATGCTGCTCGACTATTCGGCCTTCGTCCATGTGAATTCTCCGCGCAGGCAAATGTAGCTCGTTGAGATAGCGGTCATCATGCGTAATGACCACCACGGTTGCCCCGGCTCGCATCAGCTCGGGCAAAAGCTCATCATAGAATTTGCGCCTGAATTCAGGATCTTGTTCCGCCGTCCACTCATCCAGCAGGAGGATCGGGCGCTTCTCGAGCAGGCTGACAATGAGTGCAAGTCGCCTGCGCTGCCCTCCCGATAGGTCGAGCGTACGGAACTCCCCGTTTGTCACGCCCGTTTTTGTATCCAGCCGGAACTGCCTCAACAGCCGATCGACCTCCGCGGGCTCCGGATCGGGAATTCCATAGAGTTTGCGGAAGAGATGATAGTCGAAAAATATGGCGGACATCAGGGAGCGGTACATATCCCGCGTCTCGTCGTTGATCTGCTGACCATTGAGGCGGATCTGGCCGGAATCGGGCGGATACAGCCCCGCTAGCACCCGCAAGAACGTCGATTTGCCGGAGCCGTTACCGCCGGTGATAAAGACAAGCTCTCCAGGATGCAGGCTGAAATCGATCGGACCAATCTTGAACGTTGCCTCGGAAAACTTGTCGACATAGCGGAACTGGATGCCTGTCATTTCTATGGCGTCAAATCGGCTTGGCGCTGCGACTCCTGCGGCGTCGAATGCAGAGGCTGTTGCCTGCAACTCGATTTCCAGCTGCTCGATCCGGTCTGCCGCAGCATTGGCGTTCAGCAGGATCGGGATCGACTGAACAAGCCCAAAGCATGCGCCCACGATGAACATCAGAGCGGTCGTGGTCTTTGTGAGCGTCAGTCCGCCCAGCGCTTCACTGAATTGCGGCGCGACAAAAACAACCGCGCCGATCAGGACGTACATCGATATCTGCGAGGTTACGATCAGTTTGAACGTTTCCGCCTGGCTGTTGATCTTGATATTGGCGGCGGTTCTCGAAACCTCGCTGGCATCTTCGAACAGGTCCGTGCTGCGCGCCGCGTTGAGCCTCACCTCCTTGAAGCCATCGAGAAAGTCCGTAAGGCGATCGAACAGGCGGCCTTCCCATTCCGCCGACTTTTGCTTTTCTGCCGCCAGGCGCCTGTTCTTGTAGTGAAAGATTACCCCCGCAACGCCAATGACCAGGATCGTCGTCACGATCGCCGCCAACGAGAGAAAGGCCACGTAGATTGCAACAAAGAAAACCAACACTGCGCCCTGGATCGAAAAGCAAAGCATATTGCTTGCCTGTGTCAGGACGGCCGTATCGCTGGTGATGGCGGCTACGATCCTCGAACGGCCGATCGCCTCGATCGGCAGAAGCTCCGAGCGCCGGATGTGATCCATCACGCGCAAACGGATTTTGTGAATGATGGCTTCGATCTCGGCCGTGGTCGTGATCGTCACGTAATATTGAGTCTTGATGAATAGAAAAAGCGCGACCAGAAACAGGGTGGCCGCCCATAGACTTCCGCTTCCCTGCAATCCGGCATTGATGGCCGCCAGAATCGCCGCTGTGCTGAGACCGCCGAGCGCAGACATGACCAGCAGCCGCGGGAGGGAGCCGTGCATTTCACGGCGAACAAGCTCTAGGAAGGACATGTCTGCGATGTCTTTCCGTTCAAACCGACACTACGCACTGACGCAATTTCAGCGCTTGTGTCTCCCCCATGACAACAAGGCGATCTACGAATTTCGCCGACGCCACCACCACCCGACCCGTCCCGATGATGGGGCAGTGAGCAGCAAAATCGGCAGAACGATAAACGGAGTGGTGACGATCGCGATCAGAAACGTCCCGAAGAAGCCCATTCGCCGGTCGATCCCGAGCAGCCCCGTCAGAACGCAGAAGATGATATAAATGACCGCTTCGACCATCAGCCCCTGTCCCGCCATCGCCCGGGTCCAAGCATGCCGGGATTCCGGTCACGCCCGGGCCCAAGGCAAGTTTTCGGACATCAGCTGCCCGCCGTGCTCGCCGCTTCGCCTGATTTGCCACCCCGGCGTGAATCCCACATGTCGCGCTGGGCTCTAATGAACTCCCGATAATCCGGCGGGTTGAAATCCAGCAGCGTGCCGCCCGACGCAAAATGCTGAATGAAAGCCTTGCCGATGGCAAAGGTCGCACCAGCAGACAGGGCCGGCATGACAAACCCGGCCGTAATCGTCCCCAGCACCGGGACCGCCTTGAGCAGGCTCGCCGCACCAATGCCGCTTGTGGCCGGAATCAACGAACCGACAAGGCTCGCGACGATTGCTTTGGTGCGATTCTCCGAGAAATCGACATCGTAGATCTGCGACAGCCGGCGCACCATTTGGATCTGAAGTCCACCAACGGTAGCGACATCGATCACCGGGATGGGTATGAGCCCCGCGACGCCCGACCACAAAGAGAAGCGGTTGACCAGATTCAGTGCCGTTTCGTCGCGCGATGCGCCTTCGGCAATCGCTTCGTCAGTCGATGTGCTCGTGGACGATGATTTCTGTGCCATGGCAAATCCTTTCTCGTCTTTTTCAGGCTGGTCACGACCTGGTCGACAATTGAACTTATTGCCGAATTCCCCCGAAAATACTGAAAAAGCGTATCATGCAGGGTATACGGTGCCAAGCGTCCCGCCGACGCACATCTTGCGGATTTAAGCCTGTTCTTGCCATCGCCGACCCGATCTCATAGAAGCCAAGGAGGTCGTGTGGAGGTTACAGATGCGGCCAAA
>CAMLCX010000485.1 GCA_946478635.1 uncultured Pseudomonadota bacterium | reverse complement strand
CGTTGTTGGGCGATTACTCGAACACCTCCGTGTTGAAGAGAAGCGAAATCCGTTCGTCTGCGGTCGTCTTCGACTTTTGCCGATGTGAAAGTACCGAACACAGCGTTCAAAGACGTCGTGCGTCACCTGAAATACGACGTCGCGGAATTGGCTATAGTTACATTCTTGCAGGCCAAGGCCTATGGCAAACCGCTCGTGCTCTTGCCCGCAGTTATCGTCGGCAGCGTGCCGCACCCATTCCTTGTCTACAATACCGAACGCGGCCGGCTTACGCCCGGCGATCTCGCGGGCCGGCGCGTCGGCATCCGCGCCTATTCGGTGACCACGGCAGCGTGGATTCGCGGCATCCTGCAAAATGATCACGGCGTCGATCTCGATAGTATCAAGTGGGTGACTTTCGAAGATCCGCACGTTGCCGAATATCATGATCCCGCCACTGCCGAACGCGCGCCCGCGGACAAGCCGCTCGTCCAAATGTTGCTCGACGGCGAGATCGATGCGGGAGTGGTCGGCGCTGCCGATCTCAACGATCCGAGATTGCGGCCCGTCATTTCAAATCCCAACGAGGCGGCCCAAGTCTGGTGCCGGAAAAACGCCGCGCTGCCGATCAATCATATGGCAGTCGTCAAAGAATCTCTGCGCCAATCCAACCCAGCGGCGGTGAAAGAAGTCTTCCGTATGCTGCGCGAGAGCAAGCATGCGGCGCCGGCGCCAGCCGGCATGGATACGCTCCAGTTTGGCGTAGAAAAAATTCGCCGTAGCTTGGAACTGATCATCGAATATTCAGTGCAGCAAAAGCTGATTCAAAAACGCGTCGGTGTCGACGAGCTGTTTGACGAAGTGACTCGCGAGTTGAATTGAAGCCAATTATTTTACGGAGGCTGAAGATGGCGAAAATTGTCGACCTTTGGGACCATCATGACTGGAGCTCCAAGAAATACGTTTCGGAGTGGGCCGAACGTCAGGATGAAAGAGAAGTTGAGCGCGAGAAGATCTTTCGGTCGATCGCTAAAATCCTGGCGGATGATTCACGCGCTGCGATCAATATTTTAGACCTAGGAGCCGGTTATGGCGCACTCGCCCAGTTCTTGCTCAACTACTTTCCCAACGCCAAAGCGGTCTGCCAGGACGGCTCGACCGAGATGGCCAAACTCGGCCGCGAGCGCATGCAACCGTTCAAAGGACGCTTCCAGTATGTCGTTTGTGATTTCAGCAAGCCGGGCTGGAGCCGAAAAATCAAAGGATCCTTCGATGCGGTCGTTTCTTCGATAGCGATTCACAACGTCCGCGCACCGGAAATCATTCGGTCCATTTACGCGGAGACTTTTTCCCTGGTTAAAACCGGTGGTTGTTTTCTGAACTTCGATCGCATGACGCCGTCACAAAAGGTGCAGCTCGCGTGGTTGAAACAGGCCGGCTTTGTCGATGTGAAATGCTTTTGGGACGGCGGCAGACGAGCGCTTGTGGGCGGCTACAAAAAATGAGGCGAACCGCTGGAATCAACCGGTCCTTGCGTCATCCGACATTCGCGTCGTGTTAATCGGCGAGCTAGTCGCGACGACCGGTTTGCATCTTTGCTGAAATTGGGCAGCAAGATTCTGATGGTGGAAAGCTCGCGGAAAATACAGTAAGCAAAAGAAACGCACAGAGGGATTCAACATGACTGATTTGCGATTATCGATGGCATTGTCTCACTACGACCGGCATATTGCTTTTTTTGATGGCTCGGTGCAGGTGGACGGGGTAAATCTGGAAGTTTTGGAAGTTGGCCAGTCGAGTCCGCTAAAGCACGGGCAGGACCGCCACGAGCGCATGCTGCAAAAGGGCGAGTTCGATATTTGCGAGCTGTCGCTATCGAATTATTTGGTCGCCAAGAGCCGCGGCATGCCGTTTACGGCGATCCCGGTGTTTCCTCGGCGGCTGTTTAGTTTGTCGCAGATGTGGGTCAACGTAGATGCGGGCATTAATTCGCCGCAGCAGCTGATCGATCGGAAAGTCGGCCTAAGCACGTTTCAAACAACTTTGTCGGTGCTCGCGCGGGGCGATTTGCAAGCCGAGTATGGCGTTCCCTGGCGCAAGATTGATTGGTACATTTCTAAGGACGAAGCCGTGCCGTTGGGACCGCTGGAAGGCGTCAGAATGCAACTGCTCCAGCCCGGTCAGAAGATGGGCGCGATGCTCGAAAACGGCAAGCTCGATGCGCTCATGATGCCGCATCCTCCCAAAGAAGCGTTGCGTGGCGGCGCTAAGATTCGCCGGTTATTCGCCGATCCGAAAGGCGAAGAGGCGAAATATTTCCGCAAGAACGGTTACTATCCCATCATGCACCTGATCGCTTTCAAGGACGAGGTGCTCAAGCAAAATCCATGGCTCGCAGCGAACGTCACTGCCGCTTTCGACAAAGCCAAAGCGGCTTGCATGGAATACTACGACGACCCGAACTGGTCGCGGTTCGTTTGGGGGCGGCATTTGTTCGAGGAAGAGAGAGACACCTTCGGCACGGATCCTTGGCCGCACGGAGTTAAAAAAAATCGCGCCAACCTCGAGCGCTTCATCGGCTATTCACTCGATCAGGGGCTGTTGGCAAGAAAGCTCGAAGTCGAAGAACTTTTTGCTCAAAGCACACTGGACACTTAGGGAGGGCGTTGTGTCTCTCAAGGTAAAGTGCCCGACTTGCCGCAAGGAAGTCGAGTGGGAAAACAATCCACACCGACCTTTCTGTTGCGAACGCTGCCGGCTTATCGATCTCGGCGCTTGGACCCAAGAGCGTTATCGAATCGCCGGTGAAGAAGTCGATTACAACCGCGCCGACGATGACGACGACGAAAAGAAGCAAGTCAATTAGCTAGGCCGATCTTTTTAATGTCGATTCATCCCGCGGCCATCGTAGACCCCAAGTCCGAGATCGACTCCGGCGCCGAGATCGGTCCCTACGTCGTTATCGAGGGACAGGTCAAAATCAAGCGCGGCACGCGCGTGATGGCGCATGCCTATCTCACCGGTTGCACCGAGATCGGCGAAGACAATGAAATTCATCCGGGCGCGGTGCTCGGCGGCGCACCTCAGGACGTGGCTTACAAAGGCCAAGAGACCTACCTGCGCATCGGCAACAACAATATTATTCGCGAGCACGTACAAATCCATCGGGGCACCGCGGCGGGTTCTTCGACCTTGATCGGCGACAACAATTTTCTCATGGCCACCGCCCACGTGGGCCACAATTGCCGGTTGGGCAGCAACGTCATTCTGGCCAATGGCGCGTTGCTCGGCGGCTATGTCGAGGTCGGCGACAATGTTTTTATCTCCGGCAATTGCGTGGTGCACCAGTTCGTGCGCATCGGCGCCTATGCGCTGATGCGCGGGCTCAGCGGCACGAGCCGGGATGTACCGCCTTTCGCGATCATCGACTGGCAGCACACGGTACGGGGTGTCAATGTTGTCGGATTGAAGAGAGCTGGATTCGATGAACCAAGAATCCGTCAGATCCGCGAAGCTTTCCGTATCCTATTTCGAAAAGAACGCAATCTTGCGCTGGCGGTCAAAGAAGTAGAGGAATCCAACAAGGCCAGCCAGGATGTCGTGGCCTTGTTGGACTTTATTAAAACGTCGAAACGCGGTGTTTGCTTTGGCGCTAGGGGGTCGGGTTCGTAACCGCAGCGTCGGCCCGCGGGCTCATCTCGGGCGGTGGCGCGCCGACGAAATAGATCGGCTCGGTACCCTTTAGGTTGCTCGGCGTCACGACATAATCACCGCGCACTGCGGGGTAGATAATGTTGTTCGCGACGTCCGCTCTCCCACCGGTCAATAGGTACCCGAGGCCGCCCGTCAGCAACCCCAAGCCCGCATAGGTGACCTTCGCCGGGATATAGAAAATGCTCGCGACCGCCGCGCCGACGCCGTAACCCGCTGTCTCTCCGACGCCTTCCTCGGCAGCATTAGTGCTCGGTGCTGCCGATTGTCCGTAAAGAGGACTCGACATTACGGTGACCAAAGATGCCAGGGCAATGCCCTTCAGCAATTGTGTTTTCATGAGCCGAACATACCGCACGAGTGTGCTACTGTCAATAATTCTATTTTAAAAAGT
>CAMLCX010000484.1 GCA_946478635.1 uncultured Pseudomonadota bacterium | reverse complement strand
CGATGTCGTTGGTCTCCTCGATGATCAGCTGCCGGCGCGTATCGAATCTCGAAGCCGCTCCTGAGAAAGTAAACGCGATAAGCAGCCCGAGCAAAGCGAAGACCGCGCCCTCCACCGTGCCGACGCCGGCTGCCGCTCCCGTGGGATCTTGCGCCAACCGCCGCGCGCCGATACGGCGGCCGACTTCCAAGAGAACAAGCATGCCGAGAAATAGCCCCACCGCGAATAGCAAAACTTGAATGCCGTGATCCATTTCAGACTTTCAGTTAGACGATATCCCTATTCCTTCTTGACGACTTTGACGGTCGCCGTCATCGCTCGGTGTCATGCAGCGACCGCGTTAGCTGTGCAATGAATTTTCATTCACTACTCGTCCCTCGAGACAAATAATTAGCCTACCTTTCGCGATTCAGAATGCCGCCAGTCGTTCAATGAGCCAGAACATGGCCGTGCCACCGATCGCATACGGTGGCAGCAGCCGCAGCAAGCCCAAAAATTGCGGTCGCATAGGCGATAAGCGCACCCGACGGAGCATCCGGCGACCGAGCGCCATGAATGCGAAGACCGCGGCGATGAAACTGAAATGGCCGACCTCGACGCCGATACTGAACAGCAGTAGCGCGAGCGGGATGTGTCCTTCCGGCAATCCGGCCTGACTCAATCCGCCGGCGAATCCCAACCCGTGCAATAACCCGAACGAGAATGCGACGAGCCACGGCTGACGCTCTGCGAGGCTAAGGCTGGGTGGAGCCGCCCCGGCTGTGGCTGGAAGAGATGGAGTAACGAGGCGATCTACAAAGATTGGGGACTGATCAACGATTACCCACGGGGACCTGCCGTGGCTACGGAGAATTTCATTGGCGACAAAGACGATACTCAAGGCAATCACCGCCTCCACCGGCGGCGACGGAACGTGAACAAATCCAAGAGTGGCCAAGGTTAGCGTCACGCTATGGGCAACAGTAAAGGCACTCACGGTTTTGACCAACTTGCCGAAACCGCGCACCAGCAGCAGGAGGCCGAGCACGAACAGCAGATGGTCCACACCGGTTAAAATGTGCTCGATGCCGAGAACAAGATACGTGCGGACGATTTCCATCCGGCTGGGAGCGGCTTCGACGACGAATGAGGGAGCCGCCGGCGTGAGACGGGTGATTTGTGGCGAACCTTCGAGCCGCTCTATCCGCACCAAAACATCAGTCAGGGTTGCCGAAAGGCCCGCGATGCGGACCGTGCCGCCGCTCAAGCCTCCGGCGCATTGGACACTCCAGCGCTCGCTGTAAGCGTTGGCGGCGAAAGCGCCACGCGGTTGCGTCAGGTTCGAGCAGCTCTCAGGTAGTTGCACATAGAGTCCGAGACGCAGGTCTTCACCCTGTCCCGGCACTTTCCAGAGCAGGTCGTAAGTCCCGGCGCCGGTTTGATGCAGCTCCAGATAAGCCGGGCGCACTTCGTGAGCGAACAGAGGGAATGGAGAAAAAAGCAACAGGCATAAGCACAAGTAGCGGCATGCGAGAAGGCCGCGCGACACTCGACACTCGACACTCGTGACGCCCCGAATCTTGCTCATCGTTGCGCCGCTGCCACTCGTTTTACATCGGAGTTTTTTGCCACTTCCGGGCGCTCGATCGTCACGGCGTAGCGCTGCAGCAAGGTTCGATAGAACTTCTCGTTGGTTTCCAGACGGCGCGCGTTGATCCACTCGCGGCGCACAGCGGCGTGCACATCCTCTAGCGCCGGCATTGACCCATCCGTCCGCTCGGTCATCGAAACCAGATGAACGCCGAAGCCGGACTCGATCGGCCCCTGCCATTGGCCAACCGGCATCTCGCCGAGTGTGGCTGCAAACTTCTCGCCGAACTGCTTTACCACTTCGCGGGCAGGCAGCGCCTTAAATTCATTTTCGAGCATGCGGGAATCACCGAGAACTGAAATGTCGGTTTGACCTCCCGATCGACGAAGCTGCGCGAGCATTTGCGACGCATCGCGGTCGAGATTCGCGCCGCGTCGTTGCGGGTCGAGATACACCTGCCTGAAAGTGAACCTCCGATCGCCGCGAAACGCGTCGGCATGTTCTTTTAAGTAAGCGCGTAACTGCTCATCGGTCGGCTCAGCGTGGGCGGCGACGTCCTCGGAGACAAACTCGAGCTTCTGGCGCAGCCGGCGGCGGATGATCGTGTCGTCCTTGTCGAGGCCGAGGGCGACCGCTTCGCGGGTGAAAACTTCTTCGCGAACGTAGTCGCGGATCAACCCTTCCAATTCGCTTGCAGTCGGCGGTCGCCGCCAAGTGCGGCTGAAAGCGGTTTCAAGCGACTCGATCCGGCCTTGGGTGATGAGAATCTTTCCCGGTTGGCTCGTCTCGCTCGAAACGAATTTGAAAACCGCGAAAATCAACACGCCAAGCAGCAGGAAATGCACCAGCGGTTCGCGCACCACATTCTTCACGAGACTGGATTCCATGTCAGGCTCCCGGCGTATACCAGATCGGCGATGTGTAGGCGCGCTCAGTCGTGGTCATGGGAACTTCCTTCGGCATTTTGACGCCGAAATATTTCGCGTCGTAGGCGGTCCACCGCGGTGTCGGGATCTCGATGACGCGGCCGTAGTAAAAGGCGCGCTGTGCTGGATCGAACTCCGGATCGCTCCAAACGGCGATCAACTCGGTGGCGCCGATCGTGTTGGTCCAAGTCGCGTTCTCGACATCTACCGTATTGCCCACCGAGGGCAGCTTGCCGGTTTTCGTATCCGCTTTGCGGCCCGCCGACCAAGCGGCGTCATAGATCTTTTCGTGGAGTTGGCCCTTGGCGTCGAGCCAACCTTTGATGACTTGATAGCGATCCAGGTTGGCGCCGATCGGATCCTTTAGGGCCGCGACGAGAAACGTCGGCGACTTGCCTTTTGGCGCGTTCGACAAATCGCCGCCCATCGGCACGCCCTTCGTATAACCGATTTTCGCCGGCAAGCGGTTCTGCGCGTCTTTCGCCTCGAAATCGAATCCGCCGTAGAAGCGCACGATTATGCGCGGG
This sequence comes from uncultured Pseudomonadota bacterium, assembly GCA_946478635.1. The sequence goes on along the minus strand of CAMLCX010000484.1, from coordinate 1,063 downwards.
CCTGTGGTCGCATAGACTTCTTTACGCTGCATCGCATCAAAAATCGCTTCGCGCGTGTTCTCCGTCGCCCACACGGCCGCGTAGCCCGAGGAAGTCTGTTCCCAGCCCATGATGGTGGCTTTATCCGTTTTAATAAATGGATGCGTCGCGCGATCCGGACCGGGTTCCGAACTGGAGGTCTTGCCGAAGAAATTGTCCTCTTCGACGGCCGCAAGGCCCGTGTGTGCGTCGGTCGAGCCGACCAGGCCAAACTTGTAGGGATTGACGCCCAGTTGCTGCTCGAGCTTGAGGCCATTCTTGAGCGCCGAACGAGCATACTCAAATTCAAGCATTTCTGATTTCTTGAGTTCGCTCAAATCCAAGTTGCCCTTGTCCCACCGCTCAAAGTTGGCGAATTCATCGTTGGGAGACAAAAACGGATGCGTCTCGCCGTCACCCTTGATCTGCGTCACTTCGTAGAGGCGCTCCCATTGAGCCCGCGTCTCCGCATACTCGCGATCGACGGGTTTGCCTGTGAAGGACTCAATGATCGGGAACATGCGCCCATTGCTGAGGTTGCCGTTATGTGCGATGGCGAGCAAATTACCACCGGTTTTCTGCTCGTACGAAGCCATCCACTTCCATAGGTCACGGGGATTATCGCTCCCGAGTGGCTTTTGCGTGGTGTAAGGCTCGACCAGGCTCGCTTTGGATGCGTCGTCACGAAAGATCACGTTACGGTGCAGGTTGTTTCCGCCTGTGTTCGATGTCCATTCGTAGCCGATGAAAGCCGTGAAGCGGCCCGGATCGTTGGATTCTTCTGCTGCCTTAATCGTTTCCCGCCAGGCGGAACGATAAGCAGCAGTGCCGGGAAGGAATTCCAGGGCTTTAGGAAACTTTCCCTGAGAGAAGCTCACGATGATCTCGATAGCCGCGTCTGCCCCTTTCCCACTTTGGACCATGTCGTACCAACGACGGCCTGTCGGATCTGCCAGCAAGTTGGGAGCGCCGGCAAAAAGTTGGGGGAAGAAGCCCATGAGATCGGAAGAGCGTCGTGTAGGGAAAGAGTGTAGATCTCGGTGGT
>CAMLCX010000483.1 GCA_946478635.1 uncultured Pseudomonadota bacterium | reverse complement strand
CGATGCCCAGTCCACCGAATACACACAAGAAGGCAAAACCTAAACTCAACCGACGCATGGAATAATTATAGCACGCTAGACGATCCGGCGGGAACTTGAAATTTTAGTTGCTCTTTTACGGCAAGTTCAATCGTGCTAGCGTTTGCACTTCCAGGGTGAGCGCCATGAATAAGAGTCCTGTCGGGATTATCGCAGTCGGACTTTTGCTTTTCTTGGGCTTAAATCCCGCTCCGGTCTGGACGGCGGAGCCCAGGGTCCAAATCCTCTCTCCTAGCGACGGCAGCCGCATAACTCAGGACAAAAATTCTATCTTTGTCAGCGGCAAGGTCGCGCGCGAGACTGACCGCTCGACAAATGTCGATATCTTTTTGGTGGTGGATGTCTCGGGGAGCACGGCGCTGTACGCCGGGGCCGATTTGGGCGAAGCCGACCAACCGCCCGAAAGCTCGGGATTCGGCGCGCCGCAGATCATCATCGGCGGTATGAGTATTGGTAAACCGCCGCTGCGAAACCCAAGGAATTCCATACTCGCGGCCGAAGTGGCGGCCGCCCGCCGCCTGCTCCTTCAGCTCAATGCCGAGACCACCCGGGTGGGCGTGCTGACTTTTAGCGAAAACGCGAAACTGATGCAGCCGCTAACCCAGGATTTTGAGCAGGTGCGTCGCGTGTTGGCGGATATTCTTCGTACGGGCCCGTACGGCGGCACCAACATGGTCGAAGGTATTCGCATGGCCACCACCGAGCTATTTGGCTTGGGAACCAGCGCAAAACGGACGGATGCGATCAAAGTTCAGTTTCTACTGACCGATGGTTTTCCGTCTTTGCCTATCGGTGCCGGTAAAAGAGCTACTCCCGAGGATACGGATCTGGCGATTGGCGCGGCGCGGGTGGCAGGCAAGGCGGGCATCAAAGTGCATGTGTTCGCGCTTGGCGAGGACGCGCTCTCCTATCCGCGAGCGGCGCTCGGCATCGCCAGGGAAAGCGGCGGGACCTACACGCCCATCAAACGTCCGGTGGATGTACTGGCGGTGCTCGACAATATTTCCATCGTCGGCGTCGACTTCGTGCAGGTCGTCAACCAGACCATTGGGCAGAAAGCGACGCATCTTCGGCTCGCGGCGGACGGTTTTTTCTCATCCGCCGTTCCGGTGGTCGAAGGACGGAACGTCATTGAAGTCCTGGCCCGCGCCAGCGACGGTGCAAACGGTCGAGCTACGACGACTATTTTCTATGAATCCGGGACGCGCAAGTCGCTCGAGCTCGAAGTTTTTTTGGATAAGGAGAAAAAGCTCCAACTCGAAGTCGATCGTTTAGGCAGAAGTTCCGCGGAAATTCAACGGGAAGTGGAGCGTAACCGGCAGGACGGAGCCGCACGCCCGGCGCAATTGCCGCCGCTCTCGGATGGGCCGGCGCGGTGACTTGCCGCGGCAAAGAGCGTGGAGCAAAGCGCTTTTGAGCGTTTAATTTCACCATGCGCCCTGCGCTATGCCCTTTGCGATGTTTCGTCGTCGCTTTATCTTGTTAGGACAAATGTCGCGCCTGAAATTTGACCCTTCGAGGGCGAAAAATTCAACGCGGTCTTCTCTCCGCTTCGGCGGCGATGGCGATTTCCGATGCCCCGGCACGCTTGATAATCGACATCACCTTGACGGTATCGCCGAGCAGCACTTCTCGATCGCCCCGTAAGATCACGGTCTTGTCGGCGCTTCGGCTGAGCGCTTCTTGCAGGGTTTTCTCCAAGCTGGCTTCGCTCACTATTTTTTGGTTTACGAAGATCTCGTGCTTGGGCGTGAGCGTCACCGTGGTGCCGCGTGACTCGGATTGAGTCGCGACCGCTTTCGGCAAGTTGATCTTGCCGCCGGATTCGATCATCGCCGAGCTGGTAATCATAAAAATAATCAACAACACCAGGAATATATCGGTCAGCGGCGTGATGTTGATCTCGGCGACAATCTCCGGGTTCTCATCGTTGCCGCCGAGCGGAGTCATAGCCATAAAAGCCTCAGGTGCTCAGGATCTGGAGAATCTTGGCAACTTGAATACGAAACAGGCCGTTCAACGTGGAGATTCTCGTTTGAAAATAGTTGTAGAAAATGACCGCGATGATCGCGACCCCAAGTCCGAGAGCGGTTGCAACCAGCGCTTCGGAAATACCAGCGGCAACGACAGCGAATCCGCCGGTGCCCGCCACCGCCATGCTTTCGAACGACTTGATGATGCCGACGACTGTTCCTAACAGACCGATAAACGGCGCACTGCTCGCGACCGTGCCCAAGATCCACAGATGTTTTTTCAATTTTTGCGTTTCCTCGAACATCGCCTCGGTCGCGGCGCTGGTAGCGACATCGGCCCGCCCGGCTGTATCCCGTTCCAAAACATTGAGGAAAATACGACCCGCAGGGCAATTCGAATTTTGCTTGCAGATGGCGATCGCCAAATCTCGTTGACCCTTTCGAGTGGGCTCAAGAATCGAATCGGTGATCCTCAGCGTTGCCGAAACGATGTTGCGCAACGACCATAGCCGTTCGAACACCACGGTCAGGCTTATCACTGACATGATGATCAGCGGATAAGTGGCGATGGCGCCCTGCTGGATGATTTGAATAATATTGAGACCCTGCTGCGGCTCCATGAAATGTCCTTCCGAATATTCCGGAAATGATTACCCTAAATGAAAATTAATGCAACGAAGTTGGCAGCCCAAATGGTTTTCTGCGGAGGGCTAGCCGCGCACGCCGATCGTGACGGTGAACTGCATGCGCAAGGGGGTATTGGCGAGATCTTTCAAGGTTTCGGGAATCGGCGCGAACGGAGAAGCACGCTTCATCGCCTCGACAGCACTTGCGTTGAGTCGTCCATCGGTGGAGTCAAGAACTTCTGACGAGACCAGCCTGCCGGCGCGGTCGAGTGTAAAAAGGATGGCGACTTTCTGCACGCCGGCAACACCGTCGGGAAATTTCCAAACCGACTCGACACGCTTTTTAAGCTGACTGAGATACTGATTGTAATCCGCGCTCGGCAGACCTTTGAGCCCCGTGATGCTGCCACCGCCGACACCAACGCCCGTTCCCCCGCCGGCGATGCCCGTGCCGCTTCTGTTGCCGCCGGGAACGCCGTAGGGGCCGGTGCCCGTCCCCGTGCCCTTGAGCGCGCCGGGAACTTGGGTGCCTTCCTTCAGGGCTTTGATCCCTGCCAGATCGCCGCTATTTTTGAGCGCCGCGAGACTGCGTTGGTTGGTTTCCAGATCAGCAGCAGCGCTGCCGGGAAGTTGAGTTGCAGTTTCTTTGGTCGGCAATCGCACCAGCGAGTCCGGCGATGTTTCCTTGACGTTCACCGCTGCTGAACGAGGGTCTGCGGCCAGGACTTTGGGCCCCGGTAAAGCCACCGGTTTCGGTGGCGGTGCAACCTCGACGGGCTTTTCGGCGGGAACTTGAGCTTCGAGCGAGCCGCTGTCCAATTTCCCGCTTTGCTGCACCGGAGCGATGGGCGTGCCCAGCTTGGGCATGGTGCGCGGCCCGCCGGGACCGACACTGGCGCCGATGCTTTTATTGCTGGAGCCGCCGTCTCTCACTTCCAGCAATTGCACTGAAATCAGCGGTTCTATGGGTGGCTTGACGATGGTCAATGTCGCTGCGCGCAACGCGAGTAACAGCAGCAGCGTATGAAAGAGCAGTGAAGGAATCAGAAACGGACTGCGGAAGAGGGCGACGATACCCAAGTCTCCCCAGTCGATGGCACTCTGCTGGGTCATTTCAACTGCCGGGCATCGAGACCTGGGTTAATTCAGCTGTTGGCGCCGGGAGTTGGTCTTTCTTCGAGAGAATCTCGAGCCCCACCGCGCTCACATCTCGGCGCGCGAGTCGGCCGTTTTCAAAATAGGACCACAAATCGGGGATTCCATCACCGTTTAGGTCGCGTTCTTCTTTGACAACGATTTCCCCGTCCTGTGTCGCGTCATAATAAATCCATAGGTCGGCCCGCCCATTACCGCTTGAATCTCTCTCAACTTTGGCGAGCCGGCCGTTTTGGTACGATGCTCGATAAGTCATGCTCCCCTGGCCCGTTTCATCACGCTCTTCGCGAACGATTTTGTCGTTATCGTA
>CAMLCX010000482.1 GCA_946478635.1 uncultured Pseudomonadota bacterium | reverse complement strand
TGCGCCCCCGTAGCTCAGGTGGATAGAGCGCAGGATTCCTAATCCTGAGGCCACGCGTTCGAATCGCGTCGGGGGCATTTTCGGATAAAAGATGACGCGGGACAACTCGCCGAGGAGCCAAGTGCGATGACTGTTTCGAGCAAAGACTTCGTTAAAGAAATCCAGCAGATGGTGCGGAACAAGCACTCGAAGAATCATCCGATCATCGGTTTGATCGAAGAGGGGAAGCTGTCGCGTAATCAGTTGAAGGGTTTTATCGGCCAGTTTTATCTATTTTTCCCGAAACCGTTTCCCAAACCGATCGCGGCCATGCTCAGCCGATGCCCGGACGATCCGGAGCTGGAAAAGATGTGGATCGAAAATGTCGTGGAAGAGGGGACCGGAGAAATCACCGGAACCGACAGCCACAAGGGGCTTTTTATCCGCTTTGCCCAGGCCTGCGGCTACACGAAAGAGGAATTGGACCAGGTGGAGCCATTACCGGAAACACAGGCCTTTTTGGATTGGCGCGAGCTCTTGATGTTCCAACGGAGCTGGCTCGAGCTCTACGCCTGCCAGGGATTTTGTTTGGAAGGAACCGCCAGCGAGAGAATGACGCGCATCGTCAACGGTTTGACGAATCATTACGGGTTTAAACTCGACTCGGAAGATATCCGCTACTGGACGCTGCATATGGGCGTCGACGAAGAACATATGAAAGTCGGCCCGCTCGCGGTGGAGCGCTACGCCGTGACCGAGCCGCAGCAGATCGCGGTGCGCAGCGCGGCGCAGAAAACTCTCGATCAGTTTTGGCTCGCTTTCGACGGCATCAAACGGGCGTTTGTCGATGAAGATCCGCTCTATGAACGCTGGCGAAACAAAAATTAAGGACGGGTGAATGTATGGAAATGGTCGATCTCTCGCGAATCATCTATGACGGCATGCCGAAGATTCCTATTTTGCCGGACGTTCACGTGCAGAGATTTCTGAGCCTTGATAAGGGTCATCCGCTGAACGTCACGGAATTGTCCATGCCATGCCACGCGGGGACGCACGTCGACGCGCCGATTCACATCGTGCCCAACGGCAAATCGATCGAGGAGATTCCACTCGACGCGTTTGTCGGGCCGGGCGCGGTCATTTCCGTAAAGAAACAAGGCGGCGAAGAAGTCACGGCGAAGGATCTCGAATCATCCGGCGTCCAAGTCAATCGCGGCGACATCCTGATGTTGCATACCGGCTGGGACGAAAAGTTCGACAGCCCCGATTACAATCTGCACCCTTACTTGTCAGTGGACGCGGCCGAGTGGATGGTCCAAAAGGGCATCAAAATGTTCGGCATCGACTGCATTACCGTCGATCTGCCGACGCCGCTTCGGCCCAAGGGCTTTGGTTTTCCGGTTCACAAAACGTTGCTGGGCAACAACGTTTTGATCGCGGAAAATGTCACCAATCTCGGCAGCATTGTCGGCAAGCGAACGCGCATCATGGCCCTGCCGTTGCGCGTGAAAGGCAGCGACGCGGGCCATGCCCGCGTTATTGCGGAGCTGTTGAGTTAATTCGATGGCAGTCACTAAACCTATCCGCGGCATCATCGGCGCGTGTCTTACGCCTTTTACCGACGATGATCGCGTCGATTACCAGGCGCTCGAAAAGGAAATTGAGTTTCTCGTAACCGATTGCGACGCGATCACGGTGGCGGCGGTCGAAGCGGCGGAGTACACCATGCTGACGCGGGACGAGCGCAAAGAGGTCTTGAAAGTGGCGACCGAGATGATCGGCAAACGCGTCCCGGTGATTCTCGGTTGCTCGAGTCCCGCGCCCCGGGAGGTCATCGAGCTGGCTGAGTACTCGGCGCAAGTGGGCGGAGATTTTGTTCAGGTGCTGATGCCGCTGCGGCCGTGGGGCGGACAACCGACCATCGCGGAACTGATGGAGTTCTACACCCAGGTGGCCGCGGGGAGCCCGCTGCCGGTCACTTGCTATCACAATCCCGGTCCGGGAGCCGATCCACCGCAAGACGCGTTCGTTAAAATAAGCGAGATCGATAACATCAGATATTTTAAAGAGAGCTCGCGCGACATCACCAAGATTTCGCGGCTGATCGAGCAGATCGAGCTGGCGGGCAGGGGACACTACTTCACGACCATGCAGCCACTTTTGGTAACGCTCATGCTCGGCGGCTCGGGCGCGACGATGCCGCCCCCCGGCACGCGCATCGGCGCGCAAATCGTCAGGGCGTTTCGCGCCGGGGATCTCGAAACGGCGAGATTCTGGGCGCGCTGCTACGCTTTGTTTCCTGGAAAATGGGCGGCCTACGGCTTGCCGCCGGTGATGAAATCGGCCATGAAACATTTCGGTATTGATATCGGCAACCCGTGTCGTCCCTACGCTCCGGTCAGCCCGCGGGACCATGAGCAGATCGGCCAGTTCCTCAGGCAAGTCGGACTCATCGGTGAAGCAGGTCCGACGCCCCAGGGATTGCTGCAAGCGAGCGAAAAACTTCGGCAGGAGGACACCTTCCTCCGCTAGCGTCGTAACGACGGGCGCTCGCGTGCTCGCGATTTTATCTTCAACCGACAAAATAGCCGGATATTGCGTCGTCAGATGGCGTCACGGTGAACCCTTATGGAATGGTTTAAATATTTGTCAGATAAATTGATTCTTGGGCTTCTTCACCTAACGTCCAGTTTCGGCAAGGAATTGACTTCCGAGGGCCGACGCGAACAGGAACAGTGCCGCGAACAGCGGTTAAGAAACTTGAAAGGCTTGTCGATTCGCTGGCGCCAGCGCAGCGAACCCAGCAAAAGATAACCGCGAATATACCAACGATGGCGAACAACAACGCGCGCAAAAAGATCATTATCCTGGGCGGCGGCAGCGGCGGTGTGGTCGCGGCCACGAACCTGGGCCGCAAACTGGGCGATCGGCACGACGTCATCCTCGTCGATAAGAGAGCCGATCATCTGTTCATGCCCGCGTTTCTGTTCGTCATGGTAGGCGAGCGGCAAACGCGCGAAATTACCAGGAGCTTAAGCCTGCTCGAGAAACGCAACATCAAGTTTATCCAATCCGAAGTTCTCGGCATCGATCCGGAGCGCCAGCAAGTAGAGCTGAAAGATCAAAAACTCGACTACGACTATCTGATCGTTTCACTGGGCATGCAGGTGAGACCGGATCTCATCCCGGGATTCGCCGAAGCATCCAATCATCCGTGGGAGGTCGACGGCGCGGTTCGGCTGCGGGAAAAACTCGAGTCGTTCAAGCAGGGCAGAGTCGTTGTCGGCATTCCGCTGGGGCCGTATCGCTGCCCGCCGGCGCCTTACGAAGCGCAATGGATGCTCGACGGCTATTTTAAAAAACGCGGTATTCGGAACCGGGTGCAGATTGAATATTTCACCAGGGATGCCGAACCTGCCGGCGAGCGTCGAAATCCCGTAGTGTGGATGGATGATGAAAGCCGGCGGCGAAACATCAAGCAACACTACGAGTTTGTGGTGCGATCCATCGATCCTGAAAAAAAAGAAGTCTCCGGTCTATACGGATACAAGATCCCTTACGACTTATTGGTGATGGTTCCGCCGCACCGCCCGGCACAGGTGCTGTTCGACTGCGGCCTTGCGGAAACCGAAAACGGCATTCGGGTCGATTATGAAACGTTGCGAACCAAGTGGGACAATGTTTACGCGATCGGCGACTGCGCGGACATGCCCGCATCGAAATCGGGCGGCGTGGCGCATCAGGAAGCTGACGTTTTGGCGCATAACCTGGCAGTCGAGATCACCGGCAAAGGCAGACCGGTGGATCTATGGCTGCACACCATATGACTGCTGGCTTTCGGCGCTGGACGCGCCGCAGCCAACCGAACGACTTATCCCGCAGGCTGGCCGCCATTCGGGACCACCGAAACGAGAACCTGGGGCCCATCGAAATCGATTCATTGGGCCAAGCTCGGCTTCGAAAAATGGTGGCTCTGGCGTTATTTTTAGATCGCCGCAGCCTTTGCGGTTCGATTTCGCCCATTGCCGCGCGAAAGTCAGCGTTGTGTGGACGCCGGCCAGAATTTGAGGAGGACGCGCTGGACAAACTGCCAATCAGGCCAAAAATCAGAAGGGAAGAGTCGGAAG
>CAMLCX010000481.1 GCA_946478635.1 uncultured Pseudomonadota bacterium | reverse complement strand
TGTGATTTGCCGTGGTTTAGGGCCGCGCGTTTGTCATTTTCGCGGCGACGCCGATTGCTCCCCTTCTTCGCCTCCACCTTCGGCCCATAGAACGCGCCGCCACCTTTTCTAGCTCCCGCGTGTTCGGTCTTTTTTGCGTTGTAGGCCATATAGCTTAACTGGCTTTTCGTTCCGCGGCTATCTTTTCTGCCAAGTAAACTTTGATGAGAGACTGGTAAGGAATATCCTTTTTGTTAGCTAGCACCTTGAGCTCGTTGAGCATTTCACGCGGCAACCGGAGCGAAATGGATTTCACCGGCGCCTCGACGCCAGGATCAAACTCGATCTCGACACGCTTCGAGTCGGAAAAATCAAAGTAATCTGTGGTGTCGTGCGTATTCCAAAATTCGCGCTCGTCTTGCTCTTTTCTGAACTTCGGTACCGGCCTAATTCTCTTTTTCATACAGTTTCCTCTCGCTTCTGCTCATCGGGCGCGCGCTGATCACGCGAATCTTGTTAGTTCGAACGGTAAATACGACGGTCAAACGCCGGCTGCCGTAGGTTGTCCCCAACGCGGCGTACCGAGTCTCTGGGCTTCCCTTTGAACTTTCGGCAACAACTAGAGGTTTGTTAAAAAACACCTCCTCCGACTCACGGTCCGTCACACCGTGCTTTCTTTCGTTCTTGCGGGAGTTGCCTTCGTCCCACTCAGACCCCTTAATCCTCCGCAGGATGCCGGGCATACGAAGAGAGTATATGATTGTGATATACGGGGCGTCAATTAATCGGATGCTGCGCTGGCGGATGTTGCGGCGGAACCCCCTCTCGAGCATGAAGGCCTGGCTTCATTACTCCCTGGAGAATGTAACGACTAATGCGCTCTTATGTTAAGTTGCAGGACAGCTCGAGCTACGGCGTTTATTCGAAAATCACGCTGGTAAACGTCACCGCCGAGCCGGTCTCCGGCGTGAATGCTTGCCCGTAGTGGAGATGATTGCCGCGCGCGCCGTCGAGCAGGTGGATCAGTGAATAGAGAGGTGAGAAACCGCAGATTTTGCGCTTATCCTGATCCTTGGCGATCTCGTTGAAAAAGCCGGGCGCATCGAGCGTGGCGAGTCGCTCGACAAGTTTGCGGTCTTCCGCCTCGACCCATTTGAGGAAATCATCGGTAACCGGTTCGGTATCGCCGAATTGCCGCCCGACATGAGCGAGATCGACGCCGGCAACGAAACAAACTTGTCGTGAATCGCGGTAAGCCATTTCCCGCAACGTGCGCAAAAAACTTCCGACTAATTCGGTCTGTTCCGGCAAAGTTTGGCTCATCATCATGGCGTGAAATGATGAAACTAAGATTGGCACGATCTTGAACGGCTTCTCCGGTTGACCGGTGAGAGCTGCGCGTTTTTGCGCGACGTATTTTAAAAACAACACCTGAAACTCGATGGAATGCTCGCCGCGATGAAGATACTCGTCGGTGAAACAGTCATCGGCGTACTTCGACTGCAGACGGTTGACGAAATCCTTGTCGGTTTCCACCAAGCCCAACGGAGTGGCGAAATCTTTCAGGGTAAGGATATACGGCGTCTTGCCGCCGCAATGCGAAGTCCCGAGAATAATATAAAGATCGGCGCCGGCGCTTTCAGCCAGCGGTTTGTAGGCCCACGCATAGCCCGGGCCGCCGCGGTGAAAATCGATGTGCGGCGCGACGATCGCCTTGGGCATCACTCGGCCATTCACGGCTGAAGGAGAGCCAGGGCCTTTGGGCGGTTGAAAATAATCATCCAGCTGCGCCGTCAATCCGACCGGATCGCTCTTGTAACCCCCGCCCACATGCGCTGGTATGCGCGTCGGCGACCGGCGGAATTCGGCCATCACGGCTTGCCGGTGATTCTCAAACCGTTCGCTTTGCAAATAATAATGCTGATCGAGCATCTCGACGAACTGCTTGAATTCATCGCTTCCGAGCACGGCACCAAATCGCTTGCCATACGCCTCTTGAATTTCGGCGAAGGAATGACCGCCGTCAAAATGAGCCAGCACAAAATATCCGACCGGGGAAATACCCAGCGGCGTGGCGAGGTTCAGCGGATCTTTGAGATAGATGAAAGTCTTGCCGTCTTGCTGGACTGGAAATGCTTCAATCGGGCGAATCCGCGGTGTGTCATCCATCGTTGAGGTCAACGCGAGCCAAAATGAAATTAGGCAATCAGACGATGCCGAGACGTTGCTTCGCCTCTTCGGCGATCATGCTTGGATTCCAGGGCGGGTCCCAAACTAGATCAACGGTCGCATCGCCGACGCCATCGAGCGCCATGATTTTCTGTTTCGCGTCCGCGGCAATCATTGTGCCCATACCGCAGCCTGGAGCCGTAAGCGTCATCTTGACCGCAACTTTATCTTCGTTCACTTCGACTTCGTAAACCAACCCGAGGTCAACGATATTCACGGGAATCTCTGGATCGTAGCATTCTTGCAACGCTTCATAAACTTGCTCTTTGGTGACCATGGAATCTGCTCCTCGCGCGGGACTCGCTGGCGCTAGCTCGAAACAATCTTTAAACCCTGAACCTTCTTTGCTTGCTCTGATGCAATCGACAACTGTCCGGCTAATTTGGCGGCAATTTCCAAAAAACATTTGCTCACTTCACTGCGTGGATCCTGGATCAAACTCGGCACTCCGGCGTCGCCGCCTTCACGCAACGAGGGCGTGATCGGAATCTCACCGAGATACGGGATCTTGAATCGCTCCGCCGCACGCTGCGCGCCGCCGCGCGAGAAAATTTCATGCTTCTTGCCGCAACCGTCACAAACAAAATAACTCATATTTTCGATGAGGCCGACGATGGGAATATTCACCTTGTCGAACATCGATTTGGCGCGCACCACGTCGGCGAGCGCGACTTGCTGGGGCGTGGCGACGAGCACTGCGCCGCTCACCTTCAACTGCTGGGAAAAAGTAATCTGCACATCGCCGGTGCCCGGCGGCATGTCCACAACCAGGTAGTCCAAATCGCCCCAATGCACATCCGCCATAAGTTGGTGCAAGGCCTTGCCTAACATTGGCCCGCGCCAGATGACGGCTTGATCAGGGTCGAGAAAAAAACCGATCGACATGACCGGCAAGCCGTGCGCGATGGCCGGTTCGATTTTTGAAACCCCGTCAACGTCGATTTTCTTCGGCTCACCTTTAATGCCCATAATGATCGGCACTGAAGGACCGTAGATGTCGGCGTCCAGCAAACCAGTCGCAGCACCGTGCATCTTTAGCGCCACCGCCAAATTCGCCGCGACGGTTGATTTTCCGACTCCGCCTTTGCCCGCCGCAATGAGCACGACGTTTTTGACCGTCGGCAACAAGTCGGTCTGGCCGGCCCCGGCCTTGCTGCCACGCACCTGAGCGCCGAAGTTGATCTCAAGGCCGCTGATTCCGCCAACCGCGGCGAGAGCTTTTTTGCAATCGGTCTCGATGGTTTCACGCAGTGGGCAGGCAGGCGTGGTCAACTCCACGGTAAACCGAACTTTGCCTTGAGAAATGGCGAGATCTTTCACCATGCCCAAGCTCACAATGTCGCGGTGAAGCTCCGGATCCTGGACTTTTCGCAGCGCCTCAATGACACGCTCTTCAGTTACAATTTCCACAAATTTCCTTCCGTTGAAAAAAAGTATTGACCTATAGGGTCTACGATGTCAACAGCGCCTAAGCGCGTTAACATTCGGCAGTTTTTGGCATCTAATGAACTGAAATTCTCACCCCAGAGTGGTGCAAACCAAATGGATTGTATCTTGATGAGAGGGAATGCTTTTGGTACTATCGGCGCATCCGGAAAACTCCAATCTCAAGTCATCAGGAGGACACAATGAAGCGAACTCTCACCACATTGTTGGGTGTAGTGCTTGTGGCATCATTAGTGGGATGTTCCGGTGGCAGTCTAACGACGCGCGAAAAGGGTGCGGGTATCGGTGCTCTCGGCGGTGCGGCGGCCGGAGGTATCATTGGGGCCGCGGTAGGTCACCCTGGCGCGGGCGCGGCGATCGGTGGCGCACTCGGACTCGGCGCCGGTGCTCTGGTTGGGGATCAACTGCAAGGACAAGAGATCAAGCAAGCCGATCAGCAGAATCAAATTAACACCAACCAGGCGGAACT
>CAMLCX010000480.1 GCA_946478635.1 uncultured Pseudomonadota bacterium | reverse complement strand
GCCCCTGCGTCGGCATGGCAGTGGTCTTCGAAAAGGCGTCAGACGGCACCTGCAACGATCTGCGCGTGGTCGCCGGTGCGGTGTCAGAGACTCCCCAGGAATTTGCGGCCGCCGGGACGATGGCGCGCGGCAAGCATCTGAGCGCTTCATTGATCGAACAGATCTCCGACGCATGCTCGACGGGAATCGAACCCCTGTCGGATCTGCGCGGCTCGGCCTGGTATCGCAAACAAATTATTCGCGTGATGGCGCGACGGGCGCTGCAACAGGTTGTTGGAGACCATTGACAGATGTCCAATCCTCGGGAGAATTCGCTCGACGAGTCTAGGAATTTCGTAATGTCTCTATGCGGAATGGTTGAAATCCCTCGCCTTCAGGCGAAGTGAAAGTTCGTCATGCCGGCGAACGCCGGCATCTAGGTTACGGACAGCGTCCGTCATACCGTTGGAAACCGGTATCCAGGTAACGGTAAAGCCGAAATGACGGGAAACAAAAGTCGACCTTGAAGCTGAGGATTGTTCGGTTGCCCCGATGAGCGAGATTGTCGCGCGCAGAAATCTAGTCGTGTAAAGAAAGTAAGGCGGAAAATCATCTTGTCATCAATCGGTCAAACCCTGCCCATGCTCGATGCCCAGGAGCGCGTTACGGGGCGCATCAATTACGCGCTCAATACCGAGGTCCCCGGCATGCTGGTCGGCAAGATTTTGCGCAGCCCCGTGCCGCATGCGCGCATCGCGCGCGTGGACGGGACTCAGGCGGAACGGCTGACGGGAGTCGGCGCAGTGCTCACCCGCGACGATTTCGGTTTGCACAAGGGTTTCAGCGGCAAGTACGGACGAATCTTTCGCGATCAGTCGGTGGTCGCGGTCGACAGAGTTCGCTTCGTCGGAGATCCGGTGGCGGCGGTGGCCGCAGTCAGTGAAGACGTCGCCGAAGAGGCGTTGTCGCTCATTAGCGTTGACTACGAGGAACTGCCGGCCGTCTTCGATGAAGCGGAGGCGCTCAAGCCTGGCGCGCCGCTGGTGCATGATCCTCGGCCCAAGCAGCAGCCGATCTTCGGCAACTTGATCCAGGATCTTCCGGGCGGCAGCAATCTGTGCAGCCATTTCAAGCTGCGCCGCGGCGATGTCGAACATGGATTTCGCCAGGCCGATTTTGTTTTCGAAGATCTCTTTCGCTCGCCGCCGGCTCAGCATGTTCCGCTCGAGCCGCATGTGACCGTCGCGCAATTTTTCCAGGGCAAACTGACTTTGTGGACTTCGACGCAGATGCCCCACGCGGTTCGCGCGCAAATGGCGGAGCTATTCAATCTGCCGCAGGCGCGCGTGCGGGTCATCGTCGACACTTTAGGCGGCGGTTTCGGTTCCAAAGGTTCCCTTCGATTAGAACCGATCACCGCTTTCCTTGCGTTCAAGGCCAATCGCCCGGTGAAAATCGTCCTGAGCCGGGCGGAAGAATTTGTCACCGTGTGCAAACACCCGGCTACCATCCGGGTCAAAACCGGCGTGATGAAAGACGGCAGCCTGGTGGCGCGCCAGGTGAGCGCCGATTTTAACACCGGCGCTTACAGCGATATCGGTCCGGTGGTCGCCCGCAACGGCGGCTCCGCCATGTCGGGTCCTTACAAAATTCCTCATGTGCGCATCGACTCCCGCGCGGTTTGGACCAACATCGTGCCCGCCGGAGCGTTGCGCGGCTTCGGCGTGCCCCAGGCCGTATGGGCCTATGAGAGCCAGATGGATATGATCGCCGAGCGCCTGGGGATGGATCCATTGGAATTTCGCAGAAAAAATTTGCTGCGCGATCACGATCTGTTCGCCACTGGAGAGGAGATGGCTGACCTGCATTTTGACGAACTCCTCGATCGAGCGGCGACAGGTGTGAATTGGTCATCTCGTGACGTCCGCTGGCTCAACCGGGATCTCTCGGAAATGAGCGCAAGCGCGCCGCGCCGCGGCAAGGGATTGGCGCTTGTCATCAAGGCCACGATCACTCCCTCGACTTCAGCGGCGGCGCTAAAATTAAACGAAGACGGCAGCCTCAATGTATTGACCAGCAGCGTTGAGTGCGGCCAGGGCGCAAAAACAGTGTTAGCGCAGATCGCGGCGAATGCCATGCAGATGCCGGTAAGCCGCGTTTCGGTTTCCGACCCCGACACCGATCTTACTCCCTACGATCAACAAACCAGTTCCAGTCGAACGACATACTCGATGGGTGGCGCCATCGGTAAGTCAGCCGACGACTTGAAACAGCAATTATTGAATCACGCGGCGGAGATCCTCGAAGCATCGGTGAATGATCTGATTCTGGAAAACGGCAGGACCACGGTTCGAGGCAGCTCCGACCGTTCGCTCAGCTATGGCGAGGTTGTGCGGCGCAGTCATCAGGGCAACCTCATCGGCCGCGGCGCCTTTAGCACCCGCGGCGGCTTGGACCTGGAAACCGGCCAGGGTATCGGCTCGGTCCACTGGCACCAGGGAGCGATCGGGTGCGAAGTGGAAGTCGACATCGAAACCGGCAAAATCAAAGTTCTCCGCTTGAGTCCAACCGTCTTCGCCGGCCGTGTCGTTAACCCGCGCCTATGCGAGCTGCAACTGGAAGGTTGCGCGGTTTTTGGCTTCGGCCAGGCGCTGTTCGAGGAGATGAGTTACGGAGATCACGGACAACTGCTCAACGCAAACTTGGGCGACTACAACATCCCCTCATTCGAGGATATTCCAAAGACCGTGAATCCGTATGCGCTGGAACACGCCGGATCGGAAAACCTCCATGGCATTGGCGAGACGCTATTGCCGCCGGTCATGGCGGCTATCGGCAATGCCGTGTACAACGCCGTCGGCGTGCGCATTCACGATCTTCCCCTCACAGCGGAAAAAGTGTTGCGAGAACTGGCTCGGCTAGACAGCTCGCGCCGGCCATAGAATCTGGTCCACGGCAACTGAGGACGAATATGAAGCAAATCATCAAGCTCAAGGTCAACGGCGTCGAGGAAGAAAAGGCCGTGCACACGCATCAATCTTTGCTTGACGTGTTGCGCGGCGACTACAAGCTATTCGGCGCGCGCGAGGGCTGCGGTATCGGCATGTGCGGCGCGTGCACCGTACTCATCGACGGCAAACCGACCAGCTCGTGCATTTTGCTCGCGGCGCTGGCCGAAGGGAAAGAAATTACGACCATCGAGGGACTTGGCGAGCCCGGTAAACTACATCCGATTCAGCAGGCGTTTATCGATCATAATGCGTTTCAATGCTCCTATTGCACGCCCGGTTTTATCTTGAGCACGAAAACGCTGCTGGAAGAAAATCCCAGCCCGACGGTGGAGCAAATTCGCCATTACCTGGCGGGAAATCTATGTCGCTGCGGCAGCTATTACAAGATTCAGGATGCGGTATTGGATGCCGCAGCACGATTGCGCGGTGATGTCCCCAACCCGGTGCGAGCGACACCGTGAGTCAGGCTTCTCGCCGGAGAATGATAATGGGTGGTTACACTGAATGCATAGAAGAAAGATCTCTCCCATCGGCAGACTGTGTGAAAACCCCGTTCATGGTTCGACTAAGCTCACCACGAACGGTTTGGTCTCATTACAAATTGGGTACTGATCCGTTCGCCCTGAGCATCGTCGAAGGGCTCCGAAAGAGTTTTCACACAGTCTGTCGGTCGAAATGACAATTGCAGCATGTCATTTCGAAGAAGCGAAGCGACTGAGGAATCTTACGCGGTGACTCTATGCGCTCACGGCATGGAGTGAGAAATAATGATTGTTTAGAGTAACAGGAGGATACGAGATGAAAAGAATTGTTTTTCCGATCCTGGCGATGTTTTTGTTCGCTATTCCAGCGCGCGCCGCGGAAGTGGATGTGCTTAAGCCGAAAGGCAACCTAGAGATTAAACTCGGTCATCCTTCCTCGATATCGCTCTACGACATGCCGGCCGTGCTTACCCGTGAGCGGCTCAATCAAAACGGCTGGAATGTCTCCAGCGTCGAGTTTACCCGCACCGACCTCAACGTCCAGGCCCTGGCGCAAGGAACGATTCACTTTGCCAACTCGCAAGTCATGGACCCCGTGCGCGCCACTCAAAAGGGCGCCAAGCTCTCTTTCATCATGGAAAACAACGGCGGTGAGTTCCTGATGATTGCCAAAAA
>CAMLCX010000479.1 GCA_946478635.1 uncultured Pseudomonadota bacterium | reverse complement strand
CCCATTTTGAACGCTGTCGCGAAGGCCTCCCTACCCCGCATCGGCGGCGATCCGGCGATGAGGAAAACCACATCGTCCGCCAGCAACGGGAGAATTCTGCTTAGATCACCTGCCGCCGTCGCGCTTTGCCACTCAGCGATCAACTCGCGAATCGATTGTTCGTCGTTCTGCATGATTCGTTTCTCCTATCTATGCGAGCTGTCAAACAAATACGTCCACCTGCATTCAGGATATCACCGTCGCCGCCTGCGGCAAGGCTGAAACTACATCGCATCCTCACAGTCAGGATTTCAGTTGAGCAAACGCCCCATCCAATTTCTTTGACGCATCGTCCAGCTTTCTCCGCGTCGTTTCCAGCCACTCGCGATCCGCTTTCAAGTTCGCTCTTTGTGCGGTAAGCATGCGCTGGACTTCGGCCGGCTGCGGGCCGCCGATCACCCGCGCCGACTGAACCATATTCTCGGCGGTCAAAGATCTGCGAAACTGCGCCTCGCTCAGCGGCAATTGCGCGTTGTCGATTCTGAAATGCTTCGCCGCCTCGGTATAAATCTCTTTCGCTTGAGCATACGGGATCTCCATGGGGCGAAGCTTATTGCCGCGGCCATAATTGACAAGCTCAGACGCGAAATGGTGTCCGACCCGGAACGGCACGTTGGCATCACGCTGCAAAATATCGGCGAGCTCGGTCGTGGTGGAATAGTCGTCATTCACTTCGTCCAACGCCCGCTTGGCATTGAAGTTGAGCTGTTTCACGACGACAGTGAGATTATTGAGCATGCGCGCCATGCGATTCAGCGCCTCCACCGGCTCGCGGCCCTTATAGTCGCTGAGGCCATGTGGCACGTTGTGCGCCTTGAACAGATACGTCGTGCTAACGCCCAAAACCTCGCTCGCCGCGACGCGGACATTGTGCAGCGCATTGGGATTGCGTTTCTGCGGCATGATGCTGCTCGTGCCGGTGAGATCTCCTTCTTCAAGCGTGAGCCACGGCGTGGTCATGCGGTATTGCGCCTCGAGATCCGAGATGAAAGTACCGACGATCAGCGCTCCCGCGCTCGCGACACTGATCAACTCGACACCTGTGTCGATTGGCGAAATCTGATTGGCATCCAAAGAATTCTCGACGATGCCGTCGAAGCCAAGCAATTCGGCGAGGCGTGGACGGTTTACGTTAAAACTCGACGTGCCCAGCGCTGCCGCACCCAGGGGCGACTTATTCACGTTTGCATAAGCGCGCCGCAG
Organism: uncultured Pseudomonadota bacterium; assembly: GCA_946478635.1. Next base: position 2,932 of record CAMLCX010000479.1, on the reverse strand, counting down.
CCGCTCCGCGTTGCGCTCCAGCGCTTCCAAATAGGCTAGAATGTAATGGCCGAACGATAACGGTTGCGCCTGCACACCGACAGTGTACGCCGGCACGATCGCATCCGGATATTTCGCCGCCATATCGAGCAGCGCCGCCCGCGCATTATTGAGCGCTGCGAAAGTCGCCAGAACCTGCGCCCGTTGAAACAAGCGATTGCGTGTCGCGCCAATATCCTGCCGGCTACGGCCGGAATGCATGCGCGTCACATCCGGCCCGCCTGCGGCAATCAGCAGTTTTTCCAGCTCCAAGTAATCGCCGGGCCGCTTCGCACCGGCTTTCTCTCCGTCGGCAATGACTTGGGAAACCGAGTCCGCGATCGTCTTGCCGAGCGCCCTGGGAACGATCCCCTGCTCGACTACCATGACTGAAGAAGCCTTGTTCATCTCTCCCAGATAGTAAAACTCGTCGCGCCGTTCTTGCGCCGCAGTGCGAGTGAACGACGCGAGAACCAACAGTATCCCAATCAAGCCTTTTACAAGCATGATATTTCCTCCCCATATTTTGTGGCCGCGCACAGCCTAAGATCGATTGCTAAGATCGAGAAAGCCGTTGACGATTCGTTTACCACACCTTGTGAGCCGTGTAGAAGACGAATGGAGGATGGCGGGCGCGAGGAAGAAATCTTTGAAGTGCGTATGCCAGGCTTATCTAACTCAATTTATCCCCATTCCCCTGCCATTTCCCCACGTGTGATGCAGGATATTTCCTTCCCTCTCGTCTGAAAATTGCTTGCAAGAACGATCGAAGCACTCGAGGTTCGCTGAATTTATATCATTTCTCCAACCTTGCGCAGCCGGCATAATCATTGCTGCGAATTCAATCAGCAGGCGCCCATCCAATGAAAGACATTGTTCGCGTCGCTGCCATCGCCGACCTTCACTATAAGAAGACGTCCCACGGCGTGTTGCAGAAACTTTTCTCGCATATCGCCGAGAGCGCCGACGTTCTTTTGATCTGCGGCGACTTGGTCCACTTGGGACTGCCCGAGGAAACCGAGGTGCTGGCCAAGGAATTGAAAGCTGTCAAACTTCCCATCGTCGCCGTGCTCGGCAATCATGAATACGAATCGGACAAACAGGATGAAGTGAAAGAAATCCTCGCCGATGCGGGAATCGTGCTTTTGGATGGCACGGCGTGCGAGTTATTTGGCATTGGCTTTGCCGGCGTCAAAGGATTTGCCGGCGGCTTCGGCCGGCAAGCGCTGGAGCCCTGGGGCGAGCCATCGATCAAAACCTTTGTCAAAGAGACTGTTCATGAATCGCTCAAACTAACGTCCGCATTGGCGAGCCTGAAGACATCGAAAATCGTCGCGTTGCTACACTACTCGCCGATTCGAGATACGGTGGAAGGCGAACCTTCCGAAATTTTCCCGTTTCTGGGATCCAGCCGCCTGGAGGAACCCTTGAATCGCTATCGGGTGACGGCAGCCTTTCACGGCCATGCCCATCGGGGCCAACCCGAGGGAAAAACAAGAGAAGGCATACCGGTCTACAACGTGGCGTTGAGAGTGCTGGAACAAAATTATCCGAACCGGCCGCCGTTTCGTCTACTCGAGATCCCATTGGAAAAGGAAAGCAAGAGCCATGTCCCCGCCGCGCGTGTCGAATAACTGCGCCGTCGCCACGGTGGCTGACGAAGCGCGGCAAGCGGTCTACAAAGATTTTTATTTGCCGGCCGTGACCGCGCTCAACGAAGCCCGCTTGCCTTTCTTGGTCGGCGGCGCCTACGCCTTCGAGCGTTTCACCGGCATTGAGCGAGATCTAAAAGACTTCGACATATTCGTTCGCCCTGAAGACTGCCAACCCGTGCTGGACGAGCTCGCCAAGATCGGCTACCAAACCGAATTGGCCTTTCCCCATTGGCTGGGCAAAGCGGTCTGCGGCCAACACTACATCGACGTTATTTTTAACTCCGGCAACGGAGTGGCGAGAGTCGACGGCGAGTGGTTCGAGCACGCCATCGTCGAAGACTTTCTCGACGTGCCGATCAAACTTTGCCCCATCGAAGAGACCATTTGGTCCAAAGCATTCGTCATGGAACGAGAACGCTACGACGGCGCCGACGTCGCGCATCTGCTGCTCGCCTGCAGCAAGGACGTGAACTGGCAACGCTTGCTGGAGCGCTTTGGCCCGCATTGGCGTCTCTTACTGAACCACATCATTCTCTTTGGCTTCATCTATCCGTCTCAACGATCGCAAATTCCTCAATGGATCGTTGACGACTTGTTGAACAGATTATGCGAGGAATCGGTTTCGCCAGCGGCTGCAAAACCGATCTGTCACGGCACCTTGCTTTCACGGGAGCAATATCTGCCGGATCTCGAGCTCGGCTATCACGACGCGCGGTTAATTCCCAAGGGCAATATGACCAAGGCGGAAACCGATCAATGGACGGCGGCGATCGGTAAAGACAAGTAGTAAAGTGTACCAGTTGAATAGCCTCTGGCGCGCGCCTGCATGATGCCAGAACGTTGACGCTGAGAACAGCGCTGAGCAGGGCCGCCACCGACAGCCTGACGACAAGCTTCATGGAATTAGTGGCGGGGTTTCCAGACTCACGGGAAATGGTAACTGAACTTCAACCTTTATCTCTTCGCCGTCAAAGGCTAATTTTCCAGCGCTTCGGCGGTTACCATGTTGGCATCGCGGAAAAGCACCCAGCGGCCGTCCGGCTCTTTGCGAAAAAGCGTCAACGTGTAGCCCGAGCGGCGCATCGGCGCGCCTCCCTGCAATGACGTCATAGTGACTCAAAGATGGGTGCAACAGCAAGCAAAGTTTCCGGCGAGCTGAAATTCCTGAACCGTCGCCCGGTACCTACTCCCCGCGACCGGGACCCACACCGGCCTACCTTGCCTTCAGGATCACCGTTGTACAAAATCGGGCGCCGTGA
>CAMLCX010000478.1 GCA_946478635.1 uncultured Pseudomonadota bacterium | reverse complement strand
TTGAATTCCTGAGCGAAGCCCGGATCTTTGAAGGACTTGTTCATCGCTTCGCGCAGGGTTTTGACGATCTCCGGCGGTGTTGCCGGTGGCAAAACGTAGGGCCAGCGCGGGTACATGAATTCGCGGAATAAAGTGATCAATTGACGCTCGTTATCATTCTTGGCCAGCGAGTCCACGTCGGTCACGTTGGCAAAACGCGGATGGAACTTGCCTTTAGGGATGGTGAGGGTCGCGTGAATGTTGAACTCGCCTTTGGCCAGCGCATCTGCGTTGCGGCGGACCACCGTGTCGGCGCTGTTCGCTCGGGCGTCGATCTCGCCCCGGGCGAGGGCGGCATCCATTTCCACGCCGCCGAAGCCGACAATGATTTTGGGGTCCTTGAGACCCAAGAGATAAGTGAATATGCGCCCGCTGACGTAGACCGCATGGCCGACTGTCTGCGCTGCTATTTTCACTCCCGAGGCGGCGCGCAATTTTTCCAAGGTATCGAAGCCCGCCGCTTTTCGGCTCAGAAACACATAGGGATCGCCGTGCTCGGTGGAACCCAGATAGATCAGCTTATCGATATCGTATCTCGCCCCCGGCAGGCCGAGAATTGCGCCCGAGGCGAGGCCCGAGCCGACAGCGGTTATGGTGAGACCGTCGGGCTTTGCGCTCGCGTAGATGTGGTTGACCGCTTTCATGCCCGCGGCTCCAGGCATGTTTTCAATGACAATCGTCGGATTGCCCGCAATGTACTTCTTTAAGAGGGGAATGAGCGCTCTGGCTTGCATATCTCCCGAGCCTCCGGGCTCGCCGCCGCGAATGATCGTGATGGTTTTGCCTTGGTAATACGGTGCCTGGGAAAACACCTCTTTCGGAAAGACCGCTGCGCAACTGAATCCCAATGCGAGTGCGATGACCGCCAACGATTTGGCCTTGAACGGCATGAACTGAACCTCCAGTATTGAGTGATGGATGACTGTGCTGACGCTTCTCGATGGGATCGCGCCAGCCGGGTTACAGTATCAGTGATCGCGGCGGATTTTAAGTGCCGGTCTTGCAGCTCGACTCGGGATTGCCCCGGTCGGCGCCGCCATGACGACGGCACGCGGGCCTCGATCGGACCCGGTACGTCATTTGGTAACGCCCGCGTGGCTGCCTATCTCACTTTCGATCTCGAAACGGCCGCCCAGGTGCCGCGCGAGAAACTCCTCCGCCTTGGCGAAAAAGTGATGGCGGTTCTCCGGGCGATTGATGGAGTGGCCTTCGTCTTCGTAGACGAAGTATTCGACCGGCTTGTCGGCCTTGCGCAGCGCTTCGACCATCTGCTCGCTTTCGGAGACCACCACGCGCACATCGTTGGCGCCGTGGGCGATCAGCAGCGGCGCTTGCACGCGATCGGCAAAATAAAGCGGCGAGCGGGACTTGAGCATTTCCTCGTCTTTCACCGGATCACCCATGCGCAGCGCAAACATGCCTCTAAGCGGCGACCAGTAGGCAGGCCGAGTCTTGGCGAACGATAGCAGATTGCTAATACCAACCCGACTCACCCCGGCGGCAAAAACTTCTGGTGTGAGGGTAAGCCCAACCAGAGTGGCATATCCGCCGAAGGACGCGCCCATGATCGCGGTTCGCTTCGGATCGGCGATCCCTTCCTTGCTCAGCCAACGGGCGCCGTCGACGACGTCCTCATGCATTTTCCCGCCCCATTCCTTGTAACTTGCGATGACAAAATTTCTGCCGTACCCCGTGGAGCCTCGGTAGTTGACTTGCAGTACTCCGTAGCCGCGATTGGCCAGCCACTGGACCGTTCCCGAATAGCCCCACTCGTCGCGGGACCAGGGACCGCCATGGACCAAAACAACAACGGGCAGGTTCTTTGCGGGAATTTCTACCGGAAGCGTTAGATAGCCGTGAATGGTGAGGTCATCACGCGATTTAAAGGAGATGGGCTGCATCGGCGCAAGCTTGAACGTCTCGAGCTTTGGCCGGTCGGCAAACAAAAGAGTCGCTGCTTTGGTAGTGCGATCGTACAGGTAGTGATAGGTCGGCCCGTCATCGCGTTCGTAAGAGACAATCCAGAGTTTGTCCTGCAGATCGCGCCGTCCAAGACTGCGCGAAGGTAACATCGGCGACCCATAGGAATGCGTCACGGTAAATTCGCCGGCCCTGACCTTTGCGAGCGCGGCAAAATCTTCGGCAATGCTCGGATCGAGAACCTGCCACTCCAGTTTGTCCTTTTGAAAAGCGACGGCCTGAATTCGTTTGGTCGTGGGCTCGATAAAGACACGTTGCACGTCATATTGGGGATCCTGCGCGATCACCGTTTCCGTGCCCGTCGCGATATCAAATTCCAATAGGGCTTCTGTGTCGCCATTAACTGGACTGCTGATGAGATATACCGTGTTGTTTTCACGGGATCGCTCGACGACGCCGCCCGAACTGCCGAGCGGCCAGCGGCGAACGTTTTTCCACGGCACTCGAGGCGAGTCACGGACCAGTAACCCGGCAGTGGTCGCTGCCGTGAGGACTCTGAATTGCCAGTCCGGAATCCACGCGAACTGCAGACCGCCATTGCGGCTGACCATAAGGGTTTCAGCGCTATGGAGATTCAACCTGTAAACGTCGTGAAAGCGCCGGTTGCGCAGGTTCATGGCCACGAGCAACTCATCCGGATGAAGTGGATCGATGGCGACCAGTCGCGATTGGACGCCTTTATAGGGGGTGAGGTTTTTTGTCGCTCCCGTGCCGGTATCGATGGTGTAGATCTGCCAGTTTTCATCGCCCTGGTCGTCCTGAGCAAAAATCAGCTTGTTCGGACTGTAAGTCCACGTGTAGTGCCAGACGCCGTGAGTTTTTGCCGCGGTAAGCTGTCGGTCGTCCTGGGCGCCGAGGGTCCCCACCCAGACTTGCAGCACGTTGTTACTATCCGGCGCGATGTAAGCCAGAGATTTGCCGTCGGGTGAAATTTGCGGATTGGTTCGCTCCGGTTGGCCAAACAGGAGACTGCGCGGAATCAGCGGCGGAAGCTCTGCGCCATGAAACGCGCAGCCGGCCGTGAGTAGGAGAGCAAAAGCGATCGGCAAAAAGAGGATTCTCTTCATCGGCGATCCCTCCTTATCCTGCCCGCGGGAGAGTATCTGATTTGCCGGCCGGCGGGCAAGCGCGAATTTACCTGCCTCCGCGCTTTGTGATAGGCTTGCGCCCAACCGACCTGAGAGTGAGGAGCGACCATGTTCGATAGTTCCCAGATCCAACCCCATATTGCCTTTACCGATTTGCGCGAGTGGATGGCCGAGGCCGAAAAGCTCGGCGAGCTCAAAACCGTTCTCGGCGCTTCTTGGCAGGAGGAGATCGGTCTGGCGACCGACGTGGTCGTGCCGCCCGACGATGGGCCGGCGGTGCTGTTCGACGAGGTGCCGGGCTGCCCCAAAGGGTTCCGGCTGCTGATCAACTGCTTCGCCGGCAAACGGCGCGCGATGACCCTGGGCTTTCCCCAAGGGTTGACCAAGCAGGAGTTGAGCGACGCCTACTTCGCGCACTACCAGAAAGAGCCCAAACATATCCCGCCGGTGTTTGTCGACGACGGGCCGGTCTTCGAAAATATTTTGAAAGGCGACGATATCGACATTCTAAAATTTCCGACGCCGGTGTGGCATGTGGGCGACGGCGGCCGTTATATCGGCACGGGCTGCTATTCGGTCACCATGGATCCGGATGAAAAATGGATCAACGCCGGCTGCTACCGCGCCATGATCCAGGACAAAAAAAGCGTCAGCCTGCTGATGGTCCCCGGCAAACACGGCTACATGCACCGGGAGAAATACTTCAAGCGCGGCGAGCGAATGCCGCTTGCCCTGGTGCTCGGCAGCGACCCGCTGTTTTTCTTCATGGCGGGAACCGAACAGCCCTACGGCTTGTGCGAATACGATATCGTCGGCGGCATGCGCCGAAAGCCGGTGGAATGCGTGCGCGGAAAAATCACCGGCCTGCCCATTCCAGCCAACGCGGAGATCGTTTTCGAGGGTTTTCTGAATAACGCAAACCGAAAATTCGAAGGGCCGTTCGGCGAATGGACCGGTTATTACGCCTCCGATGAGAGCGCCCAGCCCGTGCTCGAGATCGAAGCGATCTACCATCGCAAGGATCCGATCATTCTCGGCGTGCCGCCGATCGGCGGCGGCTCGGACGAGATGGCGC
>CAMLCX010000477.1 GCA_946478635.1 uncultured Pseudomonadota bacterium | reverse complement strand
GCGGGCATGCCGGAGTGATTGACGAATTGCACGCTGCCGCCGATCAGCGACATGATGCTGCGCGGGCCGCCGGAGATGTAAACCAGATTCAAATCCAGGCCGTATTTCTCGTAGAGCCGTGCTTCCTTCGCAACCCAGGTTTGCGCCATGGAGCCCGAGATCGCGCCGTAGCTCGCGTTGACCTTGTCGAGTGCCGCGGCGGGAGTCGCAGATTCAAGCATCGCGAAAATAACGACAAGGCCAATGATGAGTCGATGAATGCTTCCTGCCATTGGTTTCCCTCCTCCGGACGTAATCATTTATCCGAAAAACGTGGAATCTGAAACTGCCGCACTCTGGGGAAGGTCGCGGCAACGGCGATAACAACGACCAGTGTGGCGATGCCGCCGGTCAAGGCCGATAGTTGGGTGCTCAGCCAGGCCGCGACCAGGCCGGACTCGAACTGGCCGAGTTGCGGGCCGCTGCTGGTAAAAATACTGTTGATCGACGACATGCGGCCGCGCAACTCGTCGGGGGTGCTCAATTGATTGATCGTTGACCGAAGTATGGAGCTGATGGTGTCGCCGGCGCCGGTGAGCATCAGCATGAGAAGAGAAAACCAGAAGACCCGGGAACCGGCGAACATGACCGTCGAGAGTCCGTAGATGCCGATGCCAAGAAAAATCCAGCGGCCGCTATGCTTCACCGGACCGAACAAGGCCATGGCGCCGGCCGCAACCAAAGAGCCGACTGCGCGCGAGGCATAGAGCAGGCCAAGGCCCGTGGGTCCGACCGACAAAATGTCGCGCGCATAGATTGGAAACAGCCCGCGCACATTGCCGAAAAACGTCGCGCTGAAATCGAGCAGCATGAGGGGAAATATCACGCCATTCGACCAGACGAATTCCAAGCCTTCACGCAACGAGGTCAAGGAAATGGTTTTCCATCCTCCGCCTTCCGGGACCTTCGCGCGCAGGAGCTTGAGGGCGCCCAGCATGGCGAGCCAGGAGCACGCATCGACGGCGTAGCATGCCGCCGGTCCAGAGAAGGCCAGGACGATGCCGGCCAGGGACGGTCCGGCGATGATCGGCACATAGCGCTGCGTGCCTTGCAACGCGAGGGCTTGCGCCAATTGCGCGCGCGGCACGAGGTTGGGGATCATCGATTGGCGCGACGGTTGTTCAAGGGATGTAAAAAACGCCAGCAGCATGGTGGCGATGTAGAGCATATGCGGTGTGGTTTGTCCCGCGACACTCAACAGCGCCAGAGTCGTGGAGACGCTGAACAATCCGATCTGCGTGCACATCATCAGCTTGCGCCGATTCATCGCGTCGGCGAGCAGTCCGCCGACCAGCAGCAAGGCAATTTGCGGCACCGCCCTCGCAAGGCCGAGCAATCCGATCTGCAGCGGCGAGTTGGTCAGCTCATAGATTTGCCAGGCCATCGCGACCGAAGTGAATTGTGTGCCGATGCTGGACAAAAAGGAGCCGGTCCAGAAAATACCGAAGTCGCGATTGCGGAAAGGGGAAAGATAGTCCCGGTCGGTTGTCCCAGACATTCAGTGATGAGCTAAAGCTAAATCAGATTGACGACCTTGCACTCACCGGATGTTCTTATCTCAGGGGCCCGGCAATGTCTATTCCGCGCAGCGGTAAAAATTTTCTCTTGACGGGGAAGCCCGATCGGACCTACGTTTCAAGAGTTGCAATTATCCATCGACGCAACTGGAGGAGGACAAAGTGTATATCGACTGCGACTCGCATTATTTCCCGGTAAAATTTCTGGAGGGGGTCAGCGTAAAATATCCGCACTCGCCGCGGGTGGTGAGAAACGGCGACGATGTGCGGTCGGTTCTGCCGGACGGCACGCTGATCAAGAACCAGGCGCCGAAAGGGCGCTGGCATCTGGATACCCGAGATCAGCACGTCGATTGGGAGGGCTTCGATGTCCATGTGCTGATCCCCGAGAACCGCGAGCTGCTCTACACCTGGGACCGGGACCTGGGTTGCGAGCTTGCGCGGGCGTACAACGACGCGGTCGCCCAGGACCTAAAAGAGTGCGCTCATCCGGAAAAATACATTGGTGTTGCCTGGGTATTTCTTCCTGACGTCGAAGAGTCATGCCGCGAGATCGAAAGAGCGGTCAAGACCCTCGGCCTCAAAGCGGTCAAATTCATGGGCGGATTCGCGGACGCCAACCTTGGCGCGGAAAAACTCTGGCCGCTCTACGACAAAATCTGCCAGCTCGATATTCCGGTTCTGGTGCACGATACCGCTTCGGACCGCGACGGCCATCCCAATCCGGCGCTGGTGGGCATCGAGCAATTGTTTTTGGAAACCGACAGCAACGCCCTGGCGTTTCTCCTGGCGTTTCCGTTCCGTTACATGGTCGATATCGGCAGTCTGATCCTGCGCGGCGCGTTGAAAGAATTTCCCAAGCTGCGAATCTGCTTCGTCGAAGGATCGGCGGCATTTGTCCCGTGGCTGATGGAACGCCTCGACATGGATGTCAAGGCGAAGAACAGGCTCGGCAAGCTTCCAAGCGAATATTTCAGCCAGATCTGGGTGTCCGCTTTCGCGGCGGAAACTTCGCTCCGTTATGTCTGTGATTTTTGGCCGGATCATAATCTAACCGTAGGCAGCGACTATCCGCACGGCGATCCGTCGGCGACCTGGAACGTCGGCACAGTGAAAATGGTTAAAGAGCTGAAGGGCATGTCCGAGGCCGACAAAGAAAAAATTCTCGGCGGCAACGCCATGCGATTGTTCGGCATGTAATTCTAACCAGAGGGGGAACGATGGCCCGTACGATTGTTGCGATCGTTTTGGCGCTGGCACTACTGCTCGGCACTGCGGCGGACATGGCGCTCGCGGCGTCGAAAGTCGTCATTTCCTTCGCTGGTATAAACCCGCGCCAGACGCCGCTCTGGATCGCCCAGGAGCAGGGATTCTTTGCAAAGCACGGCGTGGATGCCGATGTCGTATTCATTCGCACGGGTCCCATTCAAGTCGCCGCCGTCAGTTCGGGAGCGACTCAACTCGCTTACGCCGGGCCGGCATCGATTCTTGGCGCGGCGAGCAGCGGCACGGAGTTGCGAATGATCGCCTCGTTTACGAATCGATTGGCGTACACGATGGTGGCGCGTCCGGAGCTCAAAAAGGCGGAGGACCTGCGCGGTAAACGCTTTGGCGTCCAGGCAATCGGCGGGTCGGTGTGGATGGGAGCGGTGCTCGGGCTGGAATATCTTGGCCTCGATCAACGGCGCGACAACATCAATATTCTCAATATCGGCGATCAAACCGTATTGGCCCAGGCGATCGAGTCCGGCACCATCGATGTCACCGTGCTCGACGGTGTTTTTGCCCGCAGACTCAAGCAAAAGGGCTTTTCGGTCATCGCCGAGCTTTCGGAAACCAAGATCCCTTACGTCAGCAACGTGATTGTTGGAACGCGCGGCTTGTTTCAGCAGCAGCCGGAGCTTGCCGAAAATGTCCTGAAGGGATTGGTGGAAAGTTTGGCCTTTATCTTGGCGCCGGCGAACAAGCCGGCCGTCGTGAATACGATTATGAAGCGGCTCAAAATCGCCGACAGTTCGGTCGCGGAACAGGGTTACCGCGACTTGGTGCAAATCAGCGATCCCAAACCGTACGTGTCCCTTGAAGGCGTTCGCAACATCCAGCGCCTGATCAAAATACAAAACCCGGTCATCGGTAGTGTCAAAGTCGAGGACTTGATTGACAACAGACCGCTCAGAAAGCTCGAGGACAGCGGTTTTCTGCAGCGAACTTACAGCGCTTACGGAGTCAATAAATAAGGTGCGGTGTGCCACGGTGGAGGTTGTGATCGCGAGCCGGCCAACATATCAAGAGTGTCAATCTTCCTTTGGTTCGGCTTAGGCAGGCTGTTCTCATCACAGTGTTTCCCTGTTCCGCTTGCCCAGAGAATATCGAAGGGTTCAATCAAACAGACGCGAACCAAGTGTTACGTCTCACCCGCAGCTGCTGGAAACCGCGTCGGAGTCCTTCGACGACGCTCAGGACGAACGGAGGAATTTGATGTTCTTGATGATTTTCCGTTCATGCTGAGGCACTCGAAGCATTCCGAACCTTTTTCAGCAACCTCTACTCTGCTAGCTGATCGCAAGCGCCTAAACGAGCGGCCCGAATAAACGCCGGGCGTTGCCGCCGAGCATTTTCCCTCGCGCCGACT
>CAMLCX010000476.1 GCA_946478635.1 uncultured Pseudomonadota bacterium | reverse complement strand
GACATGGTGTATGTCGGCGCATCGGCGGTGATCGTGCAATCGATGCTTTCAGGCTCGTCGAATATCGCCGGGTTCGGCGGTCCAGCCGTGATCACCAACGTGCTGCGCGGCGGCGACATCATCCAGGTCGCGGCCTTGGCGCCCTACTTTACCCAATCGCTATTCGTCCGTCCCGATATTCGCGAATTGCGCGGCCTGCAAGGGAAAAAGGTCGGCATCACGCGCTTCGGCTCGGTGACCGACTTCGCCCTAAGAACCATCATCGAGCGCCACAATCTGAAGGACGTGAACATTTTGCAAATGGGCGGCTTTCCGGAGGCCGTTGCCGGACTGTCGCGCGGCGCCATCGACGGCGCCGTGTTCTCGCCGCCGCATAATTTTCGCATGGCCAAGGACGGCTTTCGCGAGCTGGTCTCGCAGAGGGATCTGCGCGCTCTCGGAAGCGGTTTTCTTACCCAAGGGATCGTTGCGTGGAGATCCTATGCGTCGAGCCACCGCGATGTCGTTGTCCGCCTCATCAAGTCCACGGTCGAGGGAATCAAATACGCGGTGACCAACGAAGAATCGACTAAGCGAATGATTTCGAAATACCTCGGCGTGATTGATGGTGATCTTTTGCGCCAGAGTTATCTCTACGTCGTCGATACGTTCGTTCGGGAGCCTTTCGTGCCCGAGAGCGTGATGCTGGCAATGGCGCAGCGCATGGTTCAGGTGAATATGATCGACGCGAAATCCGCGCAAGCGACTCCGACCAGCGCCTATTTCGACAATAGCTACGTCGCAGATCTCAAACAGACAGGCTTTTTCAATAATACCTGGAAGTAGATTCCTGCCAATGCGCTTGACGGCCAGCGGTTCTTTCACGTAGTTTGCCGATAGTTGATCGTTCCGCTGAATCTTTGAGGTGATCGATGCCACACTGGGTTGAAGCAAAGATTTGCTCTGCCGTTATTTTCTTTTTTCTCATCGCCGCGCCTGCGCGCGCGCAAGACAAGGTACGGATCGGTTTGAGCTCCGTCAGCGCGACTTCGGGCTCGATCTGGGTTGCTGAAGAAAGAGGACTTTTCAAAAAACACGGCATCGATGCCGAGGTCATCATTATCGGTGGAGGCGCCGCTCGGGTGGTCAGCTCGCTGATCTCCGGCGAGATTCAATTTTCGGTCGGCGGCGGCGATGCGGTTATTCGCGCCGACCTGAGAGGCGCCGATGGCGTGCTCGTGGCTTCGCCGATGAAAACCGGCTTGCAGCGGCTTATGGTGCGGCCGGAGATAAAAACCCCCGCCGATCTCAAGGGCAAGACCATCGCGATCACCCGCTTTGGCTCCGCGTCCCACTGGGTGTTGCAACTGTTCCTGCGCAAATGGGGCATGCGCGCCGATGAGATCAAGATGCTTCAGCTCGGCTCGTCGCCCGCGATGTTCGCAAGTTTGGAAAACAACGCCGTAGACGGCGCCGTATTCACGATCCCAACGTTCTTTCTCGCGGAAGAGCGCGGCTACCGGATTCTCGCCGACCCCGTGGACATGGATATTTTTTATTTGCAAAACTCCGTCGACAGCACGCGCAGCTACATCAAGCGTAACCGCGACCAGGCGCTGCGCGTCGTCAAAGTCCTGTGCGAGGGGCTCGCCTATTTTCGAAAAAACAAGAAGGACAGCATTCAGATCATGCAAAAAAAGCTGCGTATTCAATCCGCTCAGGAAAGAGACGTCAAATATCTCGAGCTTTCCTATAATCTTTTAGCCGAAAAGTTTTATAACCAGGTCCCCTACGCCACGCCCAGGGCCGTCGAGACCACCCTCGAATTCGTCGCAGGCGAAGAACCCAAGGCTAAAGGGGCCGACCCCAAACAGTTTATGGATGAAAGTTTGGTGCGCGAAGTCGAAGCGAGTGGGTTTATCAAATCGCTGTACGAAAAATGAAAGGAACCGGAGTGATGGAGTGTTGGAGTACTGGGTTTTTCGTTACCAGTTCAGTTTGATATCACATTATAAAATGTAGGGGCACGCCCCTGTGCGTGCCCTTGTTCAGGCGACCACAGGGGGTCGCCCCTACGTGGTTTTTTGAGGAGTTTCCATGGCTGACTACAAAGAAATTCTTTACGATAAGCAACGCGGCGGCGTGCTGATCACCCTCAACCGGCCCGAAGCGCTGAACGCGATCACGCGGCCGATGCTGAAAGAAATTCATCACGCGCTCGATCAGGCCGAAGCCGACCCGGAGATCCGCGCCATCGTCATCACCGGCGCCGGCCGGGCATTCAGCTCCGGCTTCGACCAGGCGACAACAAGTGGCAGGCGCCGCGACATCCAATGGCCGCAGGGGATCCAAACCGGCATGAGCGCGGCGGACCTGATGAATTACTGGAGTGCCGACGACGTCAAGCTCGTCCGCATCTTTGAAATGACCAAGCCGGTGATCGGCGCGGTCAGAGGTTGGGCCATGGGCGGCGGCTGCTGGCTGGCGCTTTACACTCACATCACCCTTGCTGCCGACGATGCGGTCTTCGCGCAGCCCGAGGTGCGCCACGGATCCAATACGACTTTCATGTGGACACTGCTTGCCGGCTTCAAAAATGCGCTGCGCTACGGTCTGGTCGGCGATCACATCGACGCTCAGGAAGCGCTGCGCATCGGCCTGGTCAACAAGGTCGTTCCTGTGGATCAATTGATCGAGGAATCTTTCAAAATCGTCGAACGCATCGCCCACGTGCCGCCGGAGACGGTGAAGATCAATCTGCAGATCTCGACCATGGGATTGCAGATGATGGGTCTGCGCGACGCGCTGCGCATGGACGAGACGCTATCCATTCCAGCGCATATGATGCTCAACGAAGAATTTCGCCGCCCGCTGGACGAAGCGCGCGCCAACGAGGGCACCAAGGCCTATCTGCAAAAACGTGACGGCCCATTTCAGCCGGAACCGTTTGGACCGAGAGCGCGGAGAAAACCGGAATGATGGAGTACTGGAGTGGTGGAGTGATGGGTCATCCGGATCATCCCAATACTCCATTACTCCAACACTCCATCACTCCAATTAAAGCGGAACCATGAGTAACCTCAGAGAAACCCGCGACGCCGTCGTTTGGCGCGATCTCTCGCCGCTGATGAATCCGCGTTCCGTCGCCATCATCGGCGCATCGCAACGCGGCTCATCCGCGCTCAATCGTGAACCACGCGGCAACCGGGTCATCCGAAACTTAAGGACCTTCGGCTATCCCGGTAAAATCTTTACAGTAAATCCCAAATACAGCGAGGTCATGGATTGCCCGTGCTTCCCGGAGATCGGGGCCATTCCCGAGCCCGTCGATTGTGTCGTGTTGGCCGTACCCAACCGTCATGTACCCGACCTGCTCGACTCCGCGGCAAACGCGGGAGTACGCGCGGCCGTCGTTTTCTCCGCCGGCTTCGCTGAGACCGGCCCCGAAGGAAAAGAACGACAAGCGCGTCTCGAAACACTCTCCCGTGAGCGCGGCTTTCTCATTTGCGGGCCTAACTGTTATGGCGTGCTCAATGTCTACGGCAAGGCGCCGCTTTTCGCTTCGACGATTCCAGCGGGATTTCTTGCCGGGCCGGTAGCGCTCGTTTCGCAAAGCGGCGGCTTGAGCACGACCATCGCCAACGCCATGATGCTCAACCGCCACGTTGGATTGAGCCACATCGTTTCTTGCGGCAATCAGTCGGGCGCCACATTCGAGGAATACTTTAACTATTTTGTTGAAGACAATAATACTGAGGTCATTGCGGCATTTGTCGAGGGCTTTAAGCAGCCCGATAAACTGCTAGCCGTTGCGCGCAAGGCAGCGGACCGCAACAAGCCGTTAATCATTCTCAAAGGCGGCAGATCCGAAGTCTCCAAACGAGCTGCCGCTACCCATTCGGGTTCCCTCGCCGGCTCAGCCGAAGTGGTCGACGCGGCCTTCCGCCAGGGCGGCATCGTGCCGGTGCGAAGCCTCAACGAACTCCTCGACGCCGTCAGCGTTTTTTCCTGCGCTGGTTTTGTAAAACATTATAACGGCGGCCGGCGCATCGGTGTGCTGAGCGGATCGGGCGGCGAATGTACGCTGGTTTCCGACGCCGCTTCGAACGTGGGACTTGAAGTTCCGGAATTGACGGAGCCAACTAAATCACAACTCCAGCAGTCCGTGGCTGACTTCGGTAACATGAACAATCCCCTCGACGGCACCGG
>CAMLCX010000475.1 GCA_946478635.1 uncultured Pseudomonadota bacterium | reverse complement strand
CCACCATCGTGCCGAAAAGAATTGGATCCACCTCGAAGTGTTTAAGCAGCGGAATAAAGATCGGACAGAAAATGACGATGATTTCGGTCCACTCAAGCGGCCAGCCGAGCAGGAAAATGATCGCTTGGGCGACTAGCTGAAAACCCAGCGGCGACAAGTTCATGCTCAGCACCCAGCGCTCGATCAACGATTGGCCGCCGTGCAATGCAAACACCGCGGAGAAGAGCGCCGATCCGACGAACAGCCAGCACACCATCGCCGTCGTCTTCGCCGTGAGAAACGTCGCTTCCTTGATGTTCTGCCGAAGCTCCCGTGAAGTTCTGAGATTAATGAGACCGGGTATGAGAGTCCCCAAAAACGTGGCGCCGAGAGATCCCGACACGAGCAACTCCACGAAATCCGCGTGCGCCCAGCCAAGCGCGACGCCGCCGAGCGCGCCGACAAGACTCCACCACCGACAGCTGCGTGGGTATTTCACCATGACCGCAAGATACATCGCGCCCAAGGCTCCCACTGCCGCCGATTCCGTGGCGGTGCAGATACCGAACAGAATTACCGCAAGCACGACGACGGTCAGCACTCCGAGCGGCACCACCGCTGCGCAGAGTTCCTTTAAAATCTCGAACTGCTCGCCATCCATGCGCCAGTAGTAATAGGCGAGCAACAGCGTAAAGAACGCCGCCAACCCCCAAAACCAGTCGTAGAAGTGCGCCGGCACCTTGCCCACCGCCGATTGGGTCGCGGACTCGCCGAGCACGCTCATTTCCTCGGGCGGCGCGTCGGCATTGCGTTGGGGCTCGTCGCTCTTGACATCAGACTCCGCCTCGCCGAGTTCCTGCGGTTTCTCTTCAGCCAAAGACGCCGCCTGCGGCGCCGGGCTTGGCGATGAAGCGACCGTCGAAGTGGGCGCGCCTACGGTTTGCGCCGCCGGAGCGTTGTAGATGACCACATACCACCAGGCCGAAGCGAACGTACCAACCATGAGCGCCAAAGGTACCATGGCCGCGATCACGTTGTTGAGGATGAGACCGTAGCTAACTCCACTAGCGTCCGGCCTGGCCGCGTCACGAGCCAGGCTAGGTCGAAACATGGCCGCAATGACGCCAAAAAAGACGCTCCGTGATCGTCCTCGCTCCAGCCGCTTGAGCCAATCCGGTACCACGACTCGGTATTGATCGGGGGCCAGTTTAGGGGCGATTTTGGGATTTATGATCGCCCAGCCGAGAATGTAGATGAGGTATAGGAACGTGAGGAAAAAGCCCGGCAACATCGCCGCGGCGTACAGCTTGACGATCGACTGCCCGGCGACGGCGGCATAAACGATCAGCATCACCGAGGGAGGGATGAGAATTCCGAGAGTGCCGCCAGCGGTGATTGCACCGGCGGCGAGCCGCACGTCGTAGCCGGCATTGAGCATCGGCCGCAATGCGATAACGCCCATCAAAACCACGACCGCCCCGACAATGCCGGAGGCAATACCCCAAAACGCGCAGACTAAAAGTGTTGTGACGGCGAGCGATGCGGGCACGCGCCGGAACGCCAGCTGCACGCTGTGAAACATCCGATCGACCAGTGCCGCCCGTTCCATAATGTAGCCCATGAAAACGAACAGCGGCACCGACAACAGGGTGTCGTTGGTCATCACCCCGTAGGTCCGTTGCACGATCAGGTCAAAAATCCGATTGGCATACCAGTGCTCCCCGGGCGCCCAGAACGCGATGTAGCCGAAGATCATGCCGAGCCCCATCAGCGTGAACGCGGTCGGAAAGCCCATCATGATCGCGACTACGATGAGCCCGAGCATGGTCAAGCCGAGTGCCGGATCGCTCATGGCTTCTTCTGGTCGTCCTTTTTGATCGCTACCTCATGAACCACACCCTCTTCCATGACACTTCGGTGGCGCGCGGCATCGTCGATCGCATGCGCCGTCTCCATGGCGGCGCGGCGCGACTCTTCGTCCACATACTCGCTATGAGAGAGCTGTGTGTCGATCACGTCAATCTCCTCGACGTCTTCGAGGCGCACCGGCCAGGCGCCGTTGCGCAGGCATTCGATGCAGCGAACGATCTCGGCCAACCCCTGCAGCATCACCAGTGCACCTGCGATTGGGATCACCGTCTTGAAGTGATAGATGGGCGGACCCTCCGCCGTAATATTGGAATGCTCGGCGATGCGCCAGGAGTCTGCAGCGTAGCCATAACCGGCGTAGATGAGCCCGATGATGCCGGGGATGAAGAATAGGAAATACAGCGCCAGATCGAGCGCCGCCTGTGCGCGCGGTTTCAGGTAGATGTAGACGAAATCGGCGCGCACATGTCCGGACAGAGCCAAGGTGTAGGCGCCGCACATCATGAACAGCGTGCCGTAGAGCATATTGTTCAAGTCGAAGATCCACGCCGTCGGCGCGTTAAGGATGTAGCGTTTGAAGACTTCGATCGAGACCACGAACGTTAGCGCGACGATCAGCCAGGCGAAGGCCTTTCCTGACCAGTAACTAAACGCGTCAACGGCGTGGATGAGGCGCTGTGAATTCATCGAAACAGAGAAGAGGCTAGCCACTCGCCGCGAATGGCTAGCCTCTTTAGCAGGGATGACAAAAAGCTAGCCCTTCTTTGGAGCCGCGGCGGCGGGCTTGGCGGCCGGCTTGGCGAAATAGTGATTATAGGCCATGCGCCGGCTTACATTGGTGTCAAGGTCCCACTTCACCGTGCGCGCTGCAAAGGCGCGCTGCGATGCCGCAACCTCTTTGAACGAGGGGTTCTCGGCCGATTTCTTCGCCTCCACCTGGTCGAAGATCTCGAGTTGCTTTTGCAGAACCGAATCCGGCGTCCGATAGAACCTCACCTTATCCCGGGTCTGGAGCTCGATGTAGTCTTTCGAATAGCGATCAATCGCCTTCCATGACATGTCGGCCGATGCCGCGTCGACAGCGTACGCAATGATCGCCTTCATCTTTTCCGGAAGCCCGTCGAACTTGGTCTTGTTGAACAGGATCTCGAACTGCTCGCCATTCTGATGATAACTCTGCAGCATGCATACTTTGGAGACGTCCTGGAAGCCGAGGGCGCGGTCGGAGGACGCGTTGTTGAACTCCGCTCCCTCGATGAGACCGCGATCCAGCGCCGGCACGATCTCGGCACCCGGCAGCGCGTTCACCGATGCACCCATGCCCTGGAACAAATCGATGGAGATGCCGACGGTGCGGAACTTCATGCCCTTGAAGTCGTCGAACTTAGTGATTGGCTTCTTATACCAGCCGAGCGGCTGCGTCGGCATCGGGCCATAGGGGAAAGAGACGACATTAGCTCCGAGCGCGTTGTATATCTTGCTGAGCAAATCCTTGCCGCCGCCGTATTTGTGCCAGGAGAGAATCATGTTTGCGTCCATCCCGTAGGCGGGACTTGATCCCCAAAGCGCGAGCGCTGTCTGTTTGCCGTAGTGGTAGCTAAGAACGCCGTGACCGCCGTCGAGCGTGCCTTTCGAGACGGCGTCGAGCAGTTGGAACGCCGGCACCACCGCTCCGGCGGGCAGCACTTCGATCTTCAGGTCACCGCCGGTCATGTCGATCACCTTCTTGGCGAAGTCGAGCGCGAATTCGTGAAAGATGTCCTTCTGTGGCCAGGTGCTTTGCCAGCGCATGGTCGTGACCCCTTGCGCCTTGATGATATTCGGGAAACCCAGCACCGCCGCGCCGCCGGCGGCTACCGCCGCTTTGAGAACGTTCCGGCGACTCATTTTATTGCCTGGTTGATCCTGGACCTTAACTTGCTCCGACATGTCCGCCTCCTTAATTATGATCTCACTCATTTAGCAACCTGGCACCACACGTCCCCCGCTTATATACAGTTCGAGAATTTCCGTCAACGTCATTTCATGGCTCGGGGAATGGTGTATGGATGTAGCGCCTCGCGCGCCTTGGCAACTCAAGCAAACCCGCATGAGTTGACACTCCGTTCTTGCCTCGGATACGCTTCCTGGAACCGTCATGGCAATCGAAGAATTAGTTCGCTCGCTGCGGAAAATCGTCGGCGATCGCTACGTCCTCGTCGAAAAGGAGGACGTCATCGTCTACGAGCAGGACGGTTCGATCTTTCAGGTCATGCCGGAGATCGTCGCGCTGCCCGGCGACGTCGAGCAAGTTGCCGCCGTGGTCAAAGCGGCGCAGAGCGCCAATGTGCCGATCGTGCCGCG
>CAMLCX010000474.1 GCA_946478635.1 uncultured Pseudomonadota bacterium | reverse complement strand
GCATAATCGCCATAGCGACAGGGGATTTCCGCAAGCCGAAGCGTCTTTCCCGATAGATAACCTTCGTAAAGAGCCCAAAGCTCTCGCACGAGAATACCCATGGACCACGCATCGGCGGCGATGTGGTGGGTCATGAGCGCCAGAATATATTCGTCATCCCGCCGGCGCAGCAGGCAAACTCTCAACAATCGCCCCTCTGTCAAATCGAAGGGTCGCTTGATTTGATCGGCGATGAAGCGGCGGGCTTTGCTGTCGCGCGCCCCTTCCGGAAGCTCCCGCAAATCTACCGGCGCGAGGACAAACGGGGTTGCCGGCCCGGCAATCTGCAGCGGCCGGCCGTCGACCGTGACAAATTTCGAGCGCAGCGAATCGTGGCGGCGCACGAGATGATCTACGCTTGACTCCAGGGCGCGCAGATCCAACGCACCGGTAATGCGCAGCGCGCGGCAAAGGTTGAAAACGGAACTGTCCGGCTGCAGTTGTTGTAAAAACCACAGCCGCTCTTGAGCAAAAGAAAGCGGCACAGGCTGATCGTCGGGGGTCGGGGGAATACGCGAATGAACGGGAACGTTTCCGCCGGAATGTCGCAGGTGGTTGAGCAGTTCTCTCTTTGATCCAGCAATCTGCTCGCGCAAAGCATCGCTCAGCGCGCCCTTGGGCGCATTGATGCGCAACCGCTCGCCTTCGGCCGACAACCGGACGTCGAGAGCTTCGAGCCGCGAGATTAATTCATTCGGATCTATAGCTCGATCTCCTCGCGCTCTTGTTCGATGGGTAAAAGATCACCGCCCTCCGCAGTGTTGCCCTGCGCACTGATACGTCGGCAAACGGCTTCGACCGTGGGAAGCTCCAAAAAATCACGCAAATCCAGTTCGAGTCCCAGACTTTCGCGCAGGCGCGACGCCGCTCTGGCCGCGAGCAACGAATGACCGCCGAGCTCGAAAAAATTATCCGTCCGGCCGATCCGGTCGATCTGCAAAACCTCCGCGAATATTTTGCCGACGGCTCGTTCGACCTCGTTGCGCGGTTCTTCGATGATACTTCCGGCGCGCGCCTGCGCCGTTTCTGCTTGCGCCAGCCGGTCGTAAGCGATTTTACCGCTGGGATTTAGCGGCATTCGCTCGACGAAATGAAAATACGAAGGGATCATGTAGGGCGGCAGCTTGGCCTGTAAAGATTTTCGCAGCCCGGCTTCGTCGTTTGCCCAATCCTTATCGCTCGCCACGTAGGCAACCAAGCGTGTTTCATTTGTCGCTGGCGCCACAGAAAATTCTCGCGCCACTACCGCGGCCTGGCGCACGCCGGGGCATTGGCCGAGCGCCGCTTCCACTTCGGCGAGCTCCACGCGAAATCCGCGGATGCTGGCGCGCCGCTGGTTTCGTCCCAGCCACTCGACGTTGCCGTCCGGCAAGTACCGGCCCAGCTCCCGCGTCCGGTATAACCGATCGCGCGGATCGCCGCTAAACGGATTGGTGATAAAGTTCATCTCGCCAAGCGAGCTATCGCCGGCATATCCCGCAGCCAAATGCGGGCTTCGAATGTGCAATTCGCCAACCTCCCCGATGCCCGCCAGTTGACCGGCCGGTGTCAGGAGAAGCAATTGAACGCCGGGAGCGCCCTTTCCACTCGGTATCACCTGCCGCGCGCGATTGCGCGCGTCCAGGAGCGAATCCGGAACGATGAAATAACCCACCGCGCGCTGGGTCTCGGTGGCGCCATAGAAACTCGTAATTTGTGCGTTGGGAACAAACCGGCGGATCGCAAGGACATCCTCGTGCAATAAACGATCGCCGCCAAAAAACATTCGGCGCACCGCGGGAAGAATTTTGCCTTTGCTTGTTTGCAAAAACCGGCCGAGCGCGGGGGTCAAGTGCAGGATCGAGATTTCATGACGGCCCAGCCAGCGCATCAGACGCTCGGGGTCTTTCAAATCGTCGTCGGATGGCACGCAAAGCGTCGCGCCGAGCGCGAGGGCGGTAAACAGATCGCGATGCAAATGGTTATAACCCAGGCCCGACAGGAGTGCGTAGCGATCCGAGTTGCTCAGACCGAACGTTTCTGTTTGCCAGGGTAAAAAATGCGTGATCGGTCCATGCCGGCAAAGAACACCCTTGGGCTCTCCCGTGGAACCGGAAGTGAAAGCGATGTACGCGGGATCGTCAGCGGTGATAGCCACATCGGGCGTGCTGCGCGGCGAGAGAGCGAATCGGCGCGCGATCTGGGTCTTGGCCCGCGGCAGTTTTACGCGCGCGGCGATCCCCGCTTCACCCAAATAAGTTTCGATTTCGGCGGGAATCTGCCCCGCGCCCTCCATCTCGACGAATCCGGCCGGCTGCGCCACGCGCAGATAGTCAACCAATCGCGCGGGCGGATATGCCGGATCGAGAATGACGAATACCCCTCCCGCCTTCAATACTCCAATCAAAGAGAGCGCCAGCGAAGCATCCCGATGCGCGTAAATTGCAACAACCTGCTTGTGCCGAAGGCCGCTGCCGATTAGCTTGTGGGCAAATTGATTACTCAACCGCTCGAGCTCTCGATAGCTCCAACTCTCCCGGTCATCGATAATCGCTTGCTTGTCCGGCCAGCCGTTCACCTGGCGGGCAATCCATTCATGAATCGGCGCGCGCCACCTATCGTCGAGCGGCTCGGTGGGGTTGGGCAGAAGCGTCTTGGCCACCTCGCCGGCCAATGAGAACTCACCGATTCGCCCCGCCGGGTCAGCGACGATCTGACGGAGCAAATGATTCCACGTTTCGAGCATCGCGCGTATTGTTGATTCGTCAAAAAGCTCGGCGTTATAAACCAGCTCAAGCTCGATCGCGCCATCGATCTGTGCCGCATGAACGACCAGATCGAACTTGGCGCCGGGAGCCGCCCTGGTCACTCTCGTTATTGTGCATCCGGGCAATTGCAGCTCGCGTTCGGCAATCTCGGCCATATTGAACAGGACCTGAAAGATGGGATTGCGGCTCAAGTCCCGTTGCGGATGGAGTTCCTCGACGAGCCGTTCGAACGGCAGGTCTTGATGCGTGTAGGCGTCGATGCAGGTTCCGCGGACTTGTTTGAGGAAATCTATGAACCCAGGGTTACCGGATAGATCGCTGCGCAGAGCGACCGTGTTTATGAAAAATCCGATGAGACCTTCCAACTCCGCACGGTTTCGCCCTGCCACCGTCGAACCGACAACGATCTGATTTTCTCCGGTTAGGCGCGCGAGAAGTATTTTCAGCGACGCCAGAAGGATCATGAAGAGCGTGACCTGCTCTTTGCCGGCGAGCTGCTTCAGCGCCGCGGCCAGCGCATAAGACAATCCCTGTGTCACCCGCGCGCCGCGATAATTTTGGACTGCGGGCCGCGGCCGGTCGCCGGGCAATTCGATGGAAGTCAAACAACCCCCCAGATGACCGCGCCAATACTCGAGTTGCCGCTGCAGTCCGCCCTGCCGTAGCAACTGCCGTTGCCACACGGCGAAGTCGCGGTACTGCACGGCGAGCGCCGCCAGGACCGGCTCGCATCCCTGTGCCAGCAAATTGTAAAGCGCCGTCAACTCGCGGTAGAAGACCGCCAGCGAGGAGCCGTCGCAGATGATGTGGTGAAAATTGACTAACAGGACATGAACGTCAGTGCCCAGGCGAAAGAGCGCGACGCGCAGTAACGGCGCTTTAGCAAGATCGAACGGCCGCTGGGCATCCTCGTTCGCCAGACGTTCGACCTCACGTTCAACCTGCTCAGCCGCTAGATTTGTCAAATCAACAATCGGTAGTTGCAAATGAGCTTGCGGCGCGATTCGCTGCCGGGGCTCGCCGTCGATCTCAACAATGGCGCTGCGCAACGTTTCATGGCGTTGGATGATCGCATCGAGAGCGCGTTCGAGGAACGCGCTCTCCAGCGGCCCTTGGATGCGATACGCCGCCGGCATGTTATAAGCCGTGAGATTCGGATCGAGCTTGTGCAGAAACCACAGCCGCCACTGAGAGAAAGAAAGCGGTGCCGTGTCCGTCGATGGCGCGGCGGTTAAGGGCGGCAGCGACACACAACTTCGGCCGCGCCGCTGCGCTGCGATGGCTTCGGCCAATGCCGCCACGGTCGGCGACTCGAAGAGCGTGCGCAACGGCAAGTCGATCGCGAAGGCGACGCGCAGGCGGAGAACCAGCTTTGTCGCAAGCAGCGAATGACAACCCAAAGCGAAA
>CAMLCX010000473.1 GCA_946478635.1 uncultured Pseudomonadota bacterium | reverse complement strand
CGTAACTATGTGATTCTCTGACGTTCAGCAATCTTTTCACCAGAGGTTCTAACCAAGATGTTCTATGTCAGGCTTGACAAACGAGAAAAATATGAAATTTGGCGATACCAGCGTGAGAATGATTGAATGGCTACACACGCAACGTTATCTATCGGTCCTGACACCAAGCCCGCCGAGCGTTAGAACCGTAACGATACGCAATCACGCCGCTCCACGCTGCTGGGAGCGTTTCTTTGCGGATTGTTTGACACGCGGACGGCGCGGGGCATGATTCACAATCACGAACTTTCCTTGTTCTTCTTTAGCCTTCAGATCTCGATAAATAGCTTTAAGATCGTTTTTGAAGCGCGCGGCGTATTTTTCGCGCGTTTTGTGAAGTGCATCGAGTATGGGATCATTTGCCATCGCCTAATCCTCCATTAATTCTTCTGGCGTGCACATGATGGGCGGCTCGTAGCCACCTTCGCGGCAAACCGTTTCAATCCGAGTTCGCATGCGGGCGTTCGCTATATGCCGGCAATTCCAGGTGAGCAAGTATTCCATGCCGTGAACCGCGGCTATCCCGATGTGCAAGGCATCAACTCTAGCCTTTGCCGGCAACAATCTGAATTGCATTAGGCGTTCGGCAAGGCCAACGGCCTCCTCTGTCATCGCCAAAATCGAAACATTTTGTACGGCTGCCAACCGTTGGTTGGCCATACTGGGATTACCTTCACCCGCTTCTTGTAGAACCAATTGGGATACGAACAGGTCATAACGATGTCGCCGTGAATTCCACCATCTACGCGTGAGTTGCTGATGCGCGGTAACAACCACGTTACGGGTGAGTCGTCCCGTCAGGTAGCTTATTATCGAAGTTTCCACGTAAACGGGTGACAGCACGATTATAAGTTACTGACTATGAGGAAAGACCGCAAGCGATCTCGTATGGCATCTTTGGGGATCACGATGATGTCTATTTTTCGACAATTCTCAGTCAAATATCCACCCAATTTTACAAGACGGTTTAAACTCACTCACTACTGAGTCGTATAGTTTTCTAAATTCTTCAACGGGTCGGCAAGAGGCGACATCGAGTTCACGCTGTTTCATTCTACGGGTTGGATAACTCGGCTACTGCCGCCAAAACTGCTTTGTAGGTCCCGCACCGGCAAAGATTCCCTGACAAATAATCCCGCGCCTGCTCTTCGGTCGGATGAGGATGCGCGTTCAGCAATCCTTTAACGGCCATGATCATGCCGGTGGTGCAGAAGCCGCACTGGAAGGCTTGGTGTTTAAGAAAGGCTTGCTGCACCGTGTCGAGGTCGTCGTTTTGCGACAGGCCTTCGATGGTGGTGACCTTTTTATCTTCAATATTGCTCGCGAGCGTGAGGCAGGAGCTGACCGGTTTGCCATCGATCAGCACCGTGCAGGAGCCGCAGACGCCGACGCTGCAACCTTCGACTGTGCCTTTGAGCTTCAGATCGTCGCGCAGGAATTCCAAAAGTGTTTGGTTTGGATTCACGATAGCTTCATGGCGTTGACCATTGATTGTCGTGATGATGGCAATCTTCATAACGCGGTTCCTTCGTTCCTAGCGTGGCGGCACCGCAAGCAAAGCAGAACAAGAAATTCACCGCAGAGACACGGAGTTCGCAGAGTTCGGAGTATATCTATGCTTTGCTCCGCGTCCTCCGCGCCTCTGTGATGAGATTTTCGGAAATTCGCGCAAGTCGCGCAAAATACCACGGATAGTAATATGAATGACTGTTGATCGCGGTCGAGGTTGTTGTCATGTCAGTCTTTCTCCTTTGAGGCGCGAATCGCATCGACGATCTTGTGCGGTTTGATCGGCAGATCGCGCACGCGGACGCCGTTGAGCGCGTTGGCAATCGCATTGCCGATGGCTGGGGCGGTCGGTGGCAGGCCGGCTTCGCCCATGCCTTTGGCGCCGAAGGGGCCGTCGGGGTGGGGCGTTTCGACGAGCACTGATTGAAAGTCTTCCGGATGATCCATCATGGACGGTAGCAGATAGTCGAGAAACGTCCCGTTGATCGGCTGGCCGTTGTCGAAGCGCATTTCTTCGAAGAGCGCCGAGCCCAGGCCGGCAAGCGCGGAGCCTTCGTTTTGCAGATCGCACTGGCGCGGGTGGATGGCCTTGCCGACATCCACTGCGGTGGAGAGGCGCAGCACGCGGACTTTGCCGGTTTCGGTATCGACTTCGACCTCGGCGCCGGCGGCGGAGTAAAACCAAAACGACGAGCCTTTGCCTTTGCCGGTTTTCGCATCGACGCCGCCCTCGGTGCGCACGGTGTGGTTGCCGAACAGGCTGCCGCTCGGGTCGCCGAAGATGGCGCGAAAGAGCTGCGGAAACGTGAGGCTCTTTTCCGGCACGCCCTTAACCCGCAGGCGCAGGTCGCGCAATTCCAGATCTTCGATGCGCGCTTCGAGCGCTTTTGCGCCGGCTTGGAGCAATTGATCGCGTATCTGTCCAGCGGCGATCTCCGCGGCGCGGCCCATGTGAAAAGTCGTGCGGCTCGAGCTGGTGGATTTGTCGTAGGGCGTCACGTCGGTGTCGGGAAATGTCACGCTCACGCGCTCGAGCGGCAAGCCGAGCACGTCGCCGACGATCTGCGCGAGGGAAGTGTGCGCGCCCTGGCCGATCTCGGCGCTGCTGGTCAATAGAATCGCCGATCCATCGCTGTTTAACCGCACGCTCGCGGCGGAGGTACTGGGCGTGGACGTGCTCTTGATCGCGACAGCTAATCCTTTGCCGCGAACGATGGCACCGCCGCGCAAGGATTGCTCGGCCTTTCCGTCCCAGGAGATCGACTTCGCCGCCTGTGCGACGCATTCGGAGATGCCGACAGAGATCATCGGCTCGCCGGTGATGAATCGGTCGCCTTCCTTGAGCAGATTCTTCAAGCGCACTTCGAGCGGATCCATGCTCAAACGGCGCGCGATTTCGTCCATCTCGGATTCGTAGGCCCAACAGACATGGGATGCGCCGACGCCGCGATAGGGCCCGGCCGGAGGAAGGTTGGTGTAGACCGCGTGGGTCGTGTATGCGCGGTGCGGAATATTATAGGGACCGCCGGCAATGAGGCAGGCGTTTTTCGTGTTCGCCGGACCGGAAAGCGCATAGGCGCCCATGTCGTACCAGGCCTCGACTTTGCGGGCGATCAAACGGCCATCGCGCTTGAAGCCGGTTTTCATCTTCACCAGCGCGCCGAAGCGCCGTCCGGTGAGAAATACTTCCTCGCGCGTGAGCACCCACTCGACCGGCCGGCGCGCCTTGCGCGCGAGCAACGCAACCACCGGTTCGATCCGCGCGTGATTTTTACCGCCGTAACCGCCGCCCACCGGCGGCACGACGACGCGCACGCGATTGAGCGGCAGGTTGAAGACCTTCGCCAGTTGCTCGTGCAGCGGCGAGGGAGTCTGGCAGGGAGAATGCACGATCAGCTTGCCGCTGGAGTCCCAGTAAGCGGTGACCGCGTGGGGCTCGATATGGCCGTGCTGGACCGGCGGCAGGGTGTAGGTATTTTCGACGATCTCGTCGGATTCTCTGAAGCCTTGCTCGATATCGCCGCTCGCCGCTCGGTAGACGCCGTGAATGTTGCCGCCGCCCGCTTTGTCGACGTGCCGCTCGTGAATGATCGGCGCATTCGGCTCCGCCGCTTCGAGGATGTCGGTGACTGCCGGCAATTCGTCGTACTCCGCATCGATCAACGCGATCGCTTCCTCGGCAATCTCGCGGCTCTCGGCGGCGACCGCTGCGACGATGTCGCCGGCATACCGTACTTTGTCGATCGCGACGACCGGCTGATCTTCGACTCCCGTCCCGAAGAGCGGATTGAGCGCGCTCAAGTCGTCGCGCGTGACAACGGAACGCACCCCCGGCAAAGCAGCGGCTTTGCGCGCGTCGACCTTGATTAGCCTGGCGTGCGCGTAAGGGCTGCGCAACGCCCTGGCGAAAAGCTGGCCGGGAAATTCCAGGTTGGCAATGTAATTCACCGCGCCGGTGACTTTGGCGCGGGCGCCAACCATTTCGACGCTGGTGCCGACGAGAGTCATAAAGGTTTCTCCGGCTGGCCGTTGGCCATGGCAGCGATCAATCGACGCACGAGAACGCCGACTAGATGACGTTTGTATTCCGCCGGACCGCGCAAGTCGTCGCCAGGATCGACCGCGCGGGCCGCTTCGGCCGCGATATCGTCGATCAACGAAGAGG
>CAMLCX010000472.1 GCA_946478635.1 uncultured Pseudomonadota bacterium | reverse complement strand
CGCCTTTGTTCTGGCGAACCATAAGCACCTTCATTTAAGAGTCACTACACTAGTTTCTCCAAAAGTCACCCGCGCGGAGTTTCGGTTTTATTTGCCCTCAAAACATACACGGGTCAGCAAAACTCGAAAGGGGAATTCCTGGATGGATAGCATCACTCAAACAATATCCGACTACGCTTCAGCGGCGCGCTACGATGACCTTACCGATACCGCTGTCCACGCGGCAATTCAGCGCCTGGTCGACTCGCTGGGCTGCGCCGTCGGCGCTCATGACTGCCAGCCGGCGCAAATTGGCAGGAGATTGGCGAGCGGCCAAGCTCCTGGAAAATATGCCGGGCGAGTTCTCTGTTTCGGCGAGCGGGTCTCGGCAGAGTCCGCCGCTTTCATCAATAGCGCGATGATCCGCAACTTCGATTTCAACGATCGTTATCCCGGCGGGCACCCGAGCGATTGCCTCGGCGCGCTGCTCGCTCTCGCCGGGACCATGAAGGTGGACGGCAAGAGTTTTCTCGCGAGCATGGCGGTGATCTACGAAATCTTCGCGCGTTTGAGCGATGCGACCCTGCTCAGCCGGCGCGGTTGGGATCAAGGTTATGCGATCGGCATCGCCACAGCGGCGGGAGTTTCGAATCTCTTGAAATTATCAGCCGAGGCCACGGCCCACGCCGTCGGCATCACGGCCACTTCCAACCTTCCGCTTCGAGTCACGCGCTCGGGCGAGCTTACCGAGTGGAAAAACGTCGCCACGGCGTACGCGGCGCGCAACGGGCTTTTCGCCGCATTGCTCGCCGCCGAAGGCATGAGCGGTCCGGCCAATGCGTTCGACGGTCGCAACGGGCTTTGGGAGAAAGTGACCGGGCCCTTCGAGCTGGCGCCGTTGCCGAACCGTGGCGGCGAGTATTTGACGCCGCGCGTGCAGCTGAAATACTGGCCCATCGAGACCAACGGTCAAGCCGCCGTTTGGGCGGCTCTGAAACTTCGCTCGCAGGTCGAGCCGATGAAGCTGGCGCAAATTGATGTCTACGCATCCAAATTCACGCAGTTCGAGATCGGCAGCGAGCCGGAGAAATGGGACCCGCAAACGCGTGAGACCGCGGACCATAGCCTGCCCTATATTTTCGCCCGGGCGCTGGTCGACGGACCGATTCGAGTTTCGTCGTTCAAAGAAGCGGCCGTGCGCGATCCGGCGCTGCGCCCGCTCATGCAGAAAATCAAAGTCATCGCCGACGAGGCGATCGAAGCTTTGTTGCCGCAAAAAACTTTGATGCGAGTCGTTGCCACGGAAGACGACGGAACGCGGCATTCCGTTGAAATCGTCAATCCACTGGGGCATCCGGATAATCCGATGCAAGACGGGCATATCGATGAAAAATTTCTAGCTCTCGCCGAACCGGTTCTCGGCCAGCGCGCGCGAACGGCGCTGTCGCGCTGGCGGCGCGTTCAAGAGCCGCCGGATGTCGGCGATCTCATTCAACTGCTCGATCTAGCGCCCTCGGCATAGGGGTATAGTCTCATGGAACAAATTCACATCGTCGATACCACTCTGCGCGACGGCGACATCAGCCTGTGGGCCTACGGCATGACCACCGGTATGATGTTGCCGGCCTTGCGCCATATGGACGAGGCGGGTTTCGATTCCATGGAATTTTTTCTGAGTCTGCGCTTCAAGAAATTTGTCCGCGAGCATAAGGAAGATCCGTGGGATTGGCTGCGCCTCGGCACCAAGCAAGTCACAAAAACCCGGCTGCGCTATCACGGCGGCCTGCACAGCGGCTTCGAATTCATTCCCGAATGCATTCGCAGGCTGGTGATTCAGACGGTGGTCAAGTATGGCGTGACCCTGACCCGGACTTCGAACGCCTGGAACAATTTTGAATTATTAGGCAGCGAGGCAAAGGATCTCAAAAAGCTCGGCATGGAGACGGTGATGAATCTGATTTACTCCATCTCGCCGCGCCATACCGATGAATACTACGCGCAGAAAGCGCGCGACGCCGCGGCCTTGAAACCCTACCGGCTCTGTTTCAAGGATGTCGGCGGCATGCTGACGCCGGAGCGCACGCGCGCGCTGGTGCGATTAATCAGGCAGAATGCGCCGGAGGTTCCGCTGGAATTTCACGCGCACTGCAACAACGGGCTCGCGCCTTTCAACCTGCTTGAAGCGGTGAAAGAAGGCGTGCGCATTGTGCACACGGCGATCCCGCCGCTGGCCAACGGCTCGTCGCAGCCTTCGATATTCAATGTCGCCGGTAATCTCCGCGCCCTTGGTTATGAGCCGCGCGTCAACGTCGATGCCCTGCCGGCGGTGAGCGAGCATTTCAAAGAGATCGCCAGGCGCGAAGGATTGCCGGTGGGCG
Source organism: uncultured Pseudomonadota bacterium (assembly GCA_946478635.1). The sequence goes on along the minus strand of CAMLCX010000472.1, from coordinate 1,875 downwards.
CGCCGCGCGAATACGACCAAACCTGGTACGGCCATCAAGTGCCGGGCGGCATGATTTCCAACTTGCGCCATCAGCTGAAGCTCATGGGCAAGGAAGAGAAGTTGCAAGAAGTTCTCGAAGAGACGGCTCAGGTGCGCGCCGAGCTCGGCTATCCGATCATGGTGACGCCCTTCGCGCAGTTCGTCGGCAGCCAGGCGGCGATCAACGTGATACTCGGCGAACGCTACAGAGAAGTCACGGACCAGGTGATCCAGTACGCGCTGGGCCTGTGGGGAAAAGAAGGCAGCGATCATATAAACGCGACGGTCAAAGCGAAAATCCTGGACCGGCGGCTTGCGCGGGAGATCGAAAAGAAAGAATACCCCGAGCCGACGTTGGCGGAAGTCCGCAAGCAGTACGGCGGCGCGCATTTGTCCGATGAAGAGTTGCTACTACGATTTTATGCCGGGCCGGAATTTGTCGATGCCTTAAAGACCGCGCCGCCGAGAAAAAAATATTCACACGCCGACAAGCCGCTCGTGCGCCTCATCGAGGAGCTTGGTAAAAAGAAGTTAGGCCACGTTTACATTCGCAAAGGCGACTTTTCTCTCACCGTACAAAAGTCAAATAGTTCCCCGTTGCAAAAAATGTAGGGGCACGGGATGCCGTGCCTCTACATGGACGTAAGAGATTTGTGTAGGGTCGACCGGCTGGTCGCCCTCGTTTTAGCAGCAGATGCTCACAATGCCGTGGTGCTCGCCGGCGGGCGGCGGTGGCGCGTCGCCTGCTCGTAGGCGTAGGCGAACTTGATCAAGGTGCCGTCGTCGTAGGGCCGGCCGATAAAGCAAACGCCGGCCGGCAGATTATCGCGCGTGAAGCCCGCCGGGACGACAATCGTCGGCGCGTAAACCAAAAACGTATTCAGATGCGGCGCGCCTTTCTGATCGACAAAAGGCGGCGCGATGCCGTCTTTGATCAATGTCGGCTGGTGCTCGACGGCCTTGTGCACGATGGCGTCGAGCTTGTGATCGGCCATGACTTTCAAGAAAAGCGTCATCAATTCGTCCTGCGCTTTGAGACTCTCATAATGTTTCGTTGCATCGGGCTGTCTCTTGAAGCGCTCTTGCGAGCGTTTGACGACCTTGACGAAATCCGGTGAGGCGGCGGTCTCCTGGGGTGTTTTGAACGGCTGCCTGGCGCTCCGGCCGTAATAGCTTGCAAAGGATCGATCCGTATCTCCCGGAGCGCCGGAGCGTTTGGCGAGCAGCTCCTTGATTTTCGGAATCGCAATTGGATCGACGATCTCGGCGCCGGCGGCCTTGAGCTCGCCGACCGCTCGATCGAAGACTTCCTGGATTTTTTTGAAGTCTTCAGACTCCGGCTCGGCGTTAAGGCCGATCGATTCGCGCAGGATTCCCAACCGGGCGCCCTTGAGCCCGTCCTTGGTCAAAAATTTCGTAAAGCTTTCGGGAATATGGCCGATGCCGCGCGCGGTGATTGGATCTTCGGGATCGTAACCGACCATCACATCCAACAGAGTCGCCAAATCTTTCACGTTGCGCGCCATCGGGCCGAGGGAACCGAACACTTCCGGCCAACAGCCGTACACGCCGCCGCGGCTGACCAGACCTCCCGAAGGGCGCATGCCCGTGATGCCGTTCCAGGTCGAAGGCCGGCGAATCGATGCGAGTCCTTCCTGGCCTACGCCGACCGTTGCATAGTTCGCCGAAACTGCCGCCGCCGATCCGCCCGATGAGCCGCCCACCGTGCGCTCGGTGTCGTAGGGGTTTCGCGTGGAACCGAAAAGCGAACCGTGCGTGTCGCCGCCGCCAAGCTCGCCGAGGGTTGCTTTGCCCAAAATCACCGCGCCGGCATTTTTCAATTTTTCGGCGACGA
>CAMLCX010000471.1 GCA_946478635.1 uncultured Pseudomonadota bacterium | reverse complement strand
CCTTTGTTCTGGCGAACCATAAGCACCTTCATTTAAGAGTCACTACACTAGTTTCCATACGACAGCCGCGACAAAATGTCCATCCGAGAAGAAGCGCGCGGCGCCCCCGTCGCAGGTAAACTTGTGTCGAGTGAAATCCTTGTACCGTGCGACCTCTCGGACTCGATGTGAGTGGAGGGAGAACTTGCGGAGATGAAGGCGAGGTCACACTACAGAAGAGGCTGCGCGCTGATCTGCTAGAAGCAAAAAGGGCCCGGTGTGAAATCACCGAGCCCTTTGTGAGAATCAACCTTAACGCTGACGGGTCTAGTTGGCCCTAGCGCTAGCGGTATTCGAGTAAGCCGAGTTTATCGGACTACCGTTGGCACGAACTCGATAATAGTAGACTTTGCCGCGGCGTAACCCGGTGTTTGAATAGGACTTAACGCCGGCGCCCACGGTGGCGATTAGAGAGAATTTTGAATTGTTTGTCGAGCGCTCGATTCTAAAGCCGGTTTCTCCGGTTGAGTTGTCGTTCCAGGTCAAGTCGATTCTTTTTCTTTCCACCGCAATCGCGGCGAGATTGCTGGGAGCCGCCATTTGCGTCGCCAGCACCGTGATCTGAAGATTCGCGGTATCCGAACCACCTCGCCCGTCAGAGACGCTGACGGTAAAGGAATTAGTTCCGACGTCGGCACCGCCCGGTGTGCCGGTCAGTGCACCGTTTGAAGCGACAGACAGCCACGTCGGACCGCTCGTCTTCGCAAACGTCATCGGATCCGAGTCGAGATCGCTTGCGTTGCTCCCGATGCTGTCGGAGTAAGCCTGTCCCTGGGTTGCATTGGGCTTGGTGATGGGGTCGCTTGTGAAGGCGGGTGGATTGTTTGTAGCGCTGCCTCCGCCCGAGCGGAAGTTGGCGACAATCGGCGCGATGAGGTCGCCGGTGTGCGCATTATCGCGCTGGTCGAGAACGCCGGTCGCAACGCCGTTATAGAACACGTCGGGATTGGAAAAATGCAGAACCCGCGGGCAGCTGAGGGAACAGACATCGTAAGACATGATCGTGCGGAAAGAACCGTTTACATAGTGACCGAACGACCAAGCATAGGAGGCGCCGGCCGGTGAAATACCGGCGCTCGCCGGGTCATGTTCCATACCCATATTGTGGCCATGCTCGTGCGCCAGCGTGCTGTTTGCAAGGCAATCGAGTGCCGTTGCTTGAAACGCATAATTTGCGAATCCGGCTCCCGGATTTCGCTGCACCCAACCGATCCCGCAATAACCGCCGCCGTTGCTGACGATCAACGAAACCATGTCGGCGGAGTAAGTATTTCGTAACGAGGCCACTGTCGCATTGGACGTCACCCAGGTCAGATCGCTGTCGATCTTGCCGGAATCGGTGTAGGAGACTTCGGCCGTGTGCGCCAGAAAAAAGCGCGCCGTCATGTTGCTGTTGATGAAAGCCGTATTTGCCTGATCGATGGCTGCTTGAATCCGCCCTTGTATGAGCGTCGTTCCCCCTGCCGCACTGCGCGCTTGCGGCGTGTAGACCGACATCAACACGATTTGTACAGTCCCATCAGCCGCTGTTGCGGTCGGATCCGCGGGAGAACTTTCCTGCATCGTGTCGCCCCAGCTTGCCGGTGGCACTTTGTCATGGCCGTGGGTTGCGGCGTCATGGCCCCACTCTGGCGCGAAGCTGTCCGGATTGATCTTCTCGACTATTGTACGGCCGTTTGGCCCGGGACGGATCGTGAACGAATCATGGCCCTTTTGAATGTGGCCGAAAAGCAGGCCTTCGTGCTCCGTCAACGTAACCTTGGCGCTCTGATCGGTTTCTCCGCGACCACGCCACACTCGGCTTCGCGCAGAGCGCACCTCATAGCCTTGACGTTCCACGACCAAGTCCGGTTGGCCAGGAACTGGAATGGTGATCCCCTCGGGTCCGATTGAGAGTACTGCCTCATCAACCTCGCCAGCGTGCGCGGCCAACCCGTAACTGCTGGATAAAGTCGTTGTCGGTCGCTGTCGAAACAGATTCGGCCGGGTCTGGGCCTGCGCTACGGAACTAAATAAAACGAAGAGAAAGGCAGAGATCAAAACCGAAAGTGCCCGCGCACAGTTTCCTTTATTGCGCATCGTTACTATCCCTTCGAAGCGCCGGGTTAGGCCCGGCAGTTTCCTGTTTCCTGTCGGATTTAGAGAGTGCAAAATTGGCCGTGTTTTAATTCAACTGAACTCACAAAGGAGAAACGCACAGGTCATGCCAAGGAATTGGGATCAATTGGTTCGTCGGGATCACTGTTTTGACGCTTGTTGTCATGATTAGATTCGTTTGAGACGAGAGTCGTGAACGGAATTCGTGCGGTGCGAACATATTTTGGAAAGTCATGAATTCTCGCGACTTGCCGGACGATTGGGGCGCACAGCTTAAGTCTCACAAAAGAAGCCAAAACGGCCCAAAGTACCGTGGGGTTCACTCTCTTGGCACTTGAAGGATAGGAACGAGCACTGATGTTATTTCGAAAACTGGAGTCGCACGCTGGACGCGCAAGCGCGCTTCATTATTGTATGGGTCCAGTGGAATGGAGCTATAGAGAGGCTAAGGCGTGTGATCGTTGCGGCTGGAAAATTGTTGATGAATTACGCGCCGCAAGCTTCAATTCAATTTATTTTTCTCCCGTCAACCGCTCCAAGGATCGTAACCACCGTCCGACGCCTTGCGGTATTCTTTGTCTCGCCTAACGCAGCGTCTTGCCACCCGCGATATTCGAATACGTTGAGTTGCCAGTGGCATTAAAAGCCCGTACTCGATAGCGATAGGAGGTGTTTTTCTTGAGTCCGGTGTTTGAGTTTAATAGGCTGTGTTTACTCGGCTGAGGCTGGGAGGATTTGATTTCCTCGCCGATTGACTTAACGAAGGCCAATGGAATATCGGCGAAGGGATTTTCTAAAAGCCGCGCTTGCTGGGCTACTGGCCGGGCAAACCGGGTGCGTGGCACATGATCAAAGCGCGCTTCGCTGTCCTACGAACCTGGACGCATTCGACCTGCAAGATCGTTTGGGACCGCTGCCGGTCTATCGAACAAAGATGACATCCGGTCCGGCCATCGTGTTGCTGCACGAGATGCCCGGCATGTCGCCGAGTAACCTCGCGCTCGCGCAATGCCTTTCGAACCAGGGATTCTCGGTATTTCTGCCATTGATGTTTGGCGAGCCGAACCAGGAGCGATCTATTGCCGGTTATTTTCAGTCTTGTTTCTTTGGTGAGTTTGATTGTTCGTCGCTATCCGGCGGCAGCCCGATTGTGAAGAAGCTAAGTGCCACATGCCAAAGCATCCTGGATCGCACGCGTGGGCCGATCGGTATTATCGGCATGTGTTTGACCGGTGCGTTGCCATTGGCGCTGCTCGGTGACGGCGTCGAAGCGGCGGTGCTCTGCCAGCCCACGTTGCCCTTTAATGTGTTGCTCGGAGGCCCGACTGGGAAGCAAAAGCGAGCCCTGGGTCTCAGCCGAGCCGAGTTGGAGCGAGCGCAACGCTCGGCAATTCCGCTGCTCGCCGCGCGCTTTAAGTCGGATTCTCTTTGTCCCAAGGAAAGGTTCGAAACGCTTCGCGAGATTTTTGGCGGGCGCATCGCGACGATCGAAATCAACGCTGAATCACGCGGTCATTCCACGCTTGCAAGCGATTTGAATGATGATGCCCTGAGTGACGCCGTGAATTATTTGAAAGTTCGTTTAGGTAAGGAAAAGCAGGCTCGTCCTATGAAGCTGGCATTGCTCGACAACCGTCCCTGCGAGATGGACGCCGGCGGCAGGTGGCGAACGCTATGAGTAAGTGCCGGTTCCGACAAGCCTTAGAAGCTTTCGGATCCAGCGGTTTTTTCGCATCGGGATTCATTTCAAAACGCCTTGCGCGCGCATATCTGCCAATTCGTTCTTGGTCAAACCTAGAATGCCGCCAAGCACCTCGTCGGTGTTCTGGCCCAGAGCCGGCGAGTCAGAGCGAATGCTCGTCGGCGTGCTGGACATGTGGATCCACGGCGCGAGTAACTTGGTCGGCCCCGCGGTCGGATGATTGCGCTCGATGAAGGCTTGCCGCTCTTTGATATGTGGATCGTTGATTACTTCGCCCATCGACAACACCGGCGCGCCGAAGTAGTCGATGGCGCGCAGGCCGTCCCATAGCTCCTGGCGCGTTTTGCCGAGCATCCATGAGCGAACGAGCTCATACAACGCGGAGCGATGTTGTT
>CAMLCX010000470.1 GCA_946478635.1 uncultured Pseudomonadota bacterium | reverse complement strand
AATTTTCTCCATTGCCGTATTGATCTTTTTTCTGGTGACGGCGTTGCAGAATTCGACGGCGGCGGAGCCGGCAAACGCCACGGCGCCGGAAATCTTCAAGCAGTTTTCCGCCAATGTGATCAAGATCGAAGTCGTCGAGACCGGATCGGCAGCCAAGGCTTCAGTCGGTACGGGTTTTTTTGCCAATGAGCTCGGTCATATCATCACCAACTACCACGTCGTCTCCAAGCTGATTCACTCGCCGGATCGTTACCGCCTCGAGGTGACTGACCAGTCCGGACAAACCGATCAAGCTACGGTGCTCGGAGTCGACGTCGTCTATGATCTAGCGGTGCTGCGCGGCAATCGACCTGCAAAGGGCTTCTTGAGGTTGGAATCCAAGCCGGTGGAACAGGGGACGCGGCTTTACTCCCTAGGACATCCGCGCGATCTCGGCTTGACTATCGTCGAGGGCACTTACAACGGACTCTTGAAGCACACGCTTTATCCGAAGGTGCATTTTACCGGTTCGCTCAATCCGGGCATGAGCGGCGGTCCGACATTGACTCATGCCGGCAGCGTCGTAGGAGTCAACGTCGCTACAGAAGGCGAGCAGATCAGTTTTTTGGTCCCAGCCGAACGCGCCGTGGCATTGCTTCAAAGAACCGCAAAGGGAGGGAGTCCGCCCACAGGCGGTTTTCTCGCGGAAGTTGGGCGACAGATCGATGCCAACCAGAAGCGTTATCTCGCCGACATGTTCGCGAAGACCACACCGAGCGTTGTGCTGGGCCCCTATTCGTTACCGACCAAGCCGGCTGATTTTTTTCGTTGCTGGGCCGACGCGCTACGGCGCAAGGACATTCCTTACGTTGTCGTTACCCACGATTGCTCCACGGACGATTATCTTTTCGTTTCAAGCGAGCAATCGTCGGGCATCGTGCGCTTCTATCATCAATTGCTTTCGACCGCGGAGCTCAATCCTGCGCAATTCTTCACTCTCTATTCCGGTCAAGTCCAGGCCGGCAACGTCGCGATGTTTGGCAACGAAGAGGAGGTGACGCCGTTTCGCTGTCAGACTCGCAACGTGCAAACGCCCACAGGAAAACTCAAAGCGGTGCTGTGCGCGCGTCAATACGTCAAGCTGCCGGGACTTTACGACGCCGTGTTCCGAGGAGCGACGCTGGGCGCGAGAAACGTCGGCTTGGTGACGACCTTGAGTCTTTCGGGCGCAAGTTTCGATAACGTTCAGACCCTGAGCCGGCGCTACCTGGAGAGCATCCAATGGCGCCGTTAGGTTATATCGAAATCCTTGACGCGAAAGGCAACGTTTCGGAAAGAGTCCGAGTCGAATCCTTTCCGATCCATATCGGCCGCGCCTACACCAACGACATCGTCGTCGACGACCCTTACGTATGTCCCATGCATCTCACCATCGAGTCGGAGGAGGGAGGTCGCTTGATCGCGCGCGATTTAGACAGCGTCAATGGACTGCATCTGCGGGCGGACAACAAGCGTGTCGCGACTCTGGACCTCCACTCCGGTACTCAGTTTCGCATCGGCCGGACTTTGATGCGCTATTGCAATGTCGAGCACCCGCTGGCGCCGACGATTCTCGATCGCGAGAACGGCGAATCTCGTTTAGCCTCGCCTTATGCGCTGGCGGGCGCGGGCATGGTGCTCTTGCTCGTGCTCTGCCTGGAGTCTTATCTGAGCACAATCGAACGTGTAACCTTCGCCAAGATCGTCAGCGAACCGTTGACGACTGTTTCCATGTTGCTGACTTGGTGCGGCGTCTGGGCGTTGGCCAGCCGGATCGTCGTCAGCCGGTTTCATTTTTCCCCTCACGCCGTGATCGCCTGCGGCGCGATCCTTAGTTTTTTTGCGCTTAGCACTGTCTCCGAATGGACGGAATTTCTATTTCCGTTCATTCCGGCGCTCTGGATTGCCGGTCTCTTCGGCGCCGGGCTCATCCTTGCGGCGTTAGTGTATGGCCATTTGCGATTTGCGTCGACGATGCGCCGTCGCTCACGCCTGTTGGCGGCGCTCTCTGTCAGCGCGGCCGTCGTCGGTGTCAGCTTCATCTCGGACTATGCAGGCCGGAGCAAGTTCTCCAACGTCATGGAGTTCACGGGTATCGTCAAGCCGCTTGACACGTCCTGGTTGCCGACGATCGGCATCGAGCGCTTCATCGACAATAGTCAAAAGCTTAAATTGGAGTTGGACACGTTAGCGCAAAAAGCGAAGGTGACGCAGCCGTGATTTCTTTTTCGAGAAAGTACGAGGGAGATTTGACTTAGCACGGACCACTGGCTAGTGTACCGAAAGTTTTGCGTTCAAGAGTTCAAAGCTGGAGGAGAGCCGAACATGATTTACGATGTTGAAATCAATTCCGCGGCGCACTATCCGGCGGCGGACGTGCCAGGATTGATCGTGCTCGCGGAGCAAGTCGGGTTCGGCGCGTTCTGGAAAGGCGAATCCAATAGCACCGATCCGATCGTCATGCTTTCGGCGGTAGCGAGCCGGACGAAGACAATCAAGCTCGGCACGGCGATCTATCATATTTACGGTCGCAGTCCGGTGACCCTCGGCATTCAGTCCGCGACGCTGCAAGACCTTTCCGGCGGCCGCTTGCTGCTGGGTCTCGGTGTCGCCAACAAGGCGATCGCCGGCTGGCACGGCGGAGTTTTCGATCGACCATTGAAAAGAGCGCGCGAATATATCGACATCGTGCGCAAAGTCGCCGCCGGCGAGCGGGTCGAGTACGAGGGTGAAATTTATCAAACCGGAAAACGTTTTCAGCTTTCCTGGAAGCCGAGCCATCCCAATCTACCAATTTATCTCGCCGGCCTCGGTCCGCAGATGACCAAACTCGTCGGCAAGGTTTCCGACGGCGTGTTCATCAACATGGCGACGCCGGCGAAAGTCAAAGAAATCGCCGCGCGCGTGCGCGAAGGCGCCATCGAAGCCGGCCGCGACCCGAACAAGATCGAGATCATCGCCAAGTCACGCGTGTCCTTGAACCCCGATAAAAATCTCGCTCGCGCAAAGTTGCGCCAAGTTCTGACCTTCTACAATATCGCGGATCATTACAGCGATATGTTGCGCGGCATGGGATTCGAAAAAGAAGTCAACGCGATTCATGAGGCCTTTCAAAAAGGCGGCTTCAAAGCCGCGATGGGCGCGCTTACGGACGAATACATGGACAAGCTGCCCGTGGTCCCCGCCAGCGACGTGAAAGAGATCAAAGAGAAAATGAAAGCGTTCGAGGAAGCCGGCGTTACGCGGATGGTGATTCCCTACGTGCCGGTCACCGAGCCGGTCGTCGAGGATGCGCGGCGTTTTCTCGAAGCGTGGGGGAATAGTTAGGCATCGTGATCGTGAAACGTGATCGTGAAAAGCACGAACAGGAGCACGGACACGAAACTCGATGCTAAACGCGGCAACTGATTGATTTTCGTTGAACTGGATCTAGGAGGAGAAAAACATGTGTGATTTTGCCGCAGATGCCAAGGCCGCCGAGGAACTGATGGTGGGCCGAACATTGACAGTCGCGCGGGTGCGCGAGCTCAACGCCAAGGATTATTTTTATCAGATGCTGAAGGACAACCCGGAGATGCTCAAAATCTATCCGGGGATTGAAAACGAATTGCTTCAGGGCGCCATCGACTGCCACATCCACGCCTTTCCGGATTTCGTGCATCGCTCGCAGGACATGATTCAGATCGCCATCGAAGCGTCGAAGACCGGCATGCGCGCCATCGCGTTCAAAGACCACTGGAACATCAGCGCGACTTCGGCGTATTTAACTCAGCGCCACATCGACGACATGATCGCGCGCGGCGAATTGACCCATCGCGTCGAAGTCTATGGCGGCGTTGGCATGTGTTTCGGCATGCGGCCCGAATACGTCCGCGTTGGATTACAGTATCCCAACTTCAAGATGATCTGGTTTCCGACTTTTACCTCGTACGGCTTCTGGCGCGGCGCCGGCCATCCGGACCACGAAGGCGTGCGCCTGTGCAGCGAAAACGGCCAAGTACTGCCGGAAGTGAAACAGATCATGGAAATGGCTGCGGAGAAGAAAGTCGGCATCGGCTTCGGCCACACCGACTTCGAAGAGTTATTGCCGCTGGCGCGGCTTGCCAAGGAGATCGGTGTGCGCGCGACGCTAGATCATCCGCTGCTTGAATTAAATAAATTGTTACTCGATGAGATGAAGCAGCTGCGCGATCTCGGTGTCTATGTCGGTACTTATTGC
>CAMLCX010000469.1 GCA_946478635.1 uncultured Pseudomonadota bacterium | reverse complement strand
TGCCGATGCGACTGCGCGCGTCGGTCGGCTTGTTGCCGTTGTCGGGATCCCGCTCCGCGCTCAAGTAGGCGTGCCAGGTCTTGTTACCGAGACCCACTGCGCTCGCCAGCCCTTGACAAATCTTATCCGCTCCGCGCAGCCCGCCCAGGTTGGCGGTCTTGCTCTCACGGCTACTGACGAAAAAATTCATGGCAGGACTGGTCTGGGCACCTTCAGCGCCTATGCTCTGGCCCCTATCACTGCTGACGACACCGAGCGCCGCCATCGCCGCGAGAAGAAAGATGGGCTTCTTCATAAGCTATCCCTTTCGCAAAAAAATTACCGCGCCCAAACCATTATATTTTTCAAAGACCCTTCGCAAGATAGTAGTACCGCAAAGTTGAAGACGCCCGGTCCATCGGCGCGACCATGCTGTGCGGAGATTTTTTGAAGGGATGCGAATCCCGGCGTGCCCGCGGCGAGCCCGTTAAGCTGGTGGAAAACCTTTTTTGATTGCGATAAGTGAAATGCTTGAGGTTTTGAACCGCGCATGATCTCCGGAGCCCTCGAAGGATTTAGTTGTATCGACGTCAGCGGCCACGTCGCCGGCCCCTATGCCAGCAGCCTGCTCGGCGACCTCGGCTGCGACGTGATCAAAGTGGAATTGCCCAAAGGCGGCGATACCCACCGCGGGCGCAATCCGAAATACGAGGGCTACGGACCGAGCTTCCGCGCGCTCAACCGCAACAAAAAGAGCCTCACCCTCGATCTGCGCCACAAAAAAGGCGGCGAAATTTTACGCGAGCTCCTGACCACGGCGGATATCTTCCTGGAAAACTTTCGCCCGCCGACCCGAGCCAAGCTCGGCCTCGAATACGACGAGCTGGCGAAGCTCAATCCGAAACTGATCCACTGCTCGATCTCGGGCTACGGCCAGAGCGGCCCGTACCGCGACAAGCCCGGCTTCGACACCATCGGCCAGGCGCTGAGCGGCATGATGAGCCTGGTCACCGACCTCGACGACCCCAAAGTCGCCGGTGTTTCTTTCATCGATCACGCCGCCGGCATCTTCGCGTCGCACGGCATCATGGCCGCGCTTCTGGCGCGGGCGAAAACTGGGTGCGGCCAGTTCATCGACGTGTCGCTGCTGCAAGTGGCGATCGCCTTCATCGAATCCCACGTCGCCGATTACCTGAACGGCGGCGAGGCGGTGTCGCGGGAGAATTTTCCCAAGGGACGCATCTACAGCCTGCTCGACTGCGACAAGAAGCCGTTCATGGTTCATCTTTCCTCCCATAACCAGGCTTGGGAAAATTTCTTGAGCGCCGGCGAACTCGATGGTTTGGTCGGCGATCCGCGCTTCGCTTCGAACAAGCTTCGCACCGACCGCCATGACGAGATTGTGAATATTCTGCGCGCCCAGTTCCGCACAAAGGCGCGCGAATATTGGCTGGCTCGTCTCGATGCCAACCAGATCCCGAACGCGCCGATCAACACGATTGCTGAAGTGTTCGACAACCCGCAGATCAAGCATCTCGGCATTCCCAAGCAGATCACCCATGCCAAAATGGGCGTGAGCCAGCTGGTGGGGAGTCCGATCAATATGTCGGGCACACCGCCGAAATTCTTCCGCCCCGCGCCGCTTCTGGGAGAACAGACCGACGAAGTGTTGGCAAAATTGGGCTATGACAGTGACGCAGTGAAGGAATTGCGAGCGAGTGGAGTGATATGAAACAGTTTAGGGTCTGGAGTCTCGGGTCTCGGGTTAAAGAAAACTCGAGACCCTAGACCCTGGGACTCTGGACCGCGAATGAAGAGAGGAGTGAGCCATGGATTTTAACGTTTCCGCCGATCCGCCCCACGTGGTGGAATTTAGAAAAGAAGTAGCGGCCTGGATGGCCGAGCAGTTCAAAGGCAACGAGCACCTGCGCTGGTCGGCGTCGTGGTCGACGCGCGAGGACGCCGACGAATATAAATTTCGCCGCGGGCTGGCGGAGAAACTAGGCGCCAAGGGCTGGCTCTTTCCGCTTTATCCGAAAAAATACGGCGGCGCCGACCTCACAGTCGATCATCAGGTGGTGCTCGACACCGAGCTTTTTAAGTACGGACTCAATCTGTCCCATGTGTTCTACACTCTGGCGCGCATCGTCGCGCCGGTGCTGATCCGCTGGGGTACCGACGAGCAGAAAGCTGAATTTCTGCCGCCGATCACAAAAGCCGAAATTTGCGTTTGGCAGGTGCTCACCGAGCCCCACGGCGGCAGCGACATCGCCAACTGCCAGACCAAGGCAATTCGCGACGGCGATCATTATGTCGTCAACGGCCAGAAGGTCATGGTCGGCCATCATCTGCCGCCGGATTATCTCTGGACGCTGGTCTGCACCAACCCGCAGGGGAAGCGCCACGAGAACCTCGCCTGGCTACACATTCCCGCGAATCTTCCCGGCGTTACCATCCAGCACATGAACTTGATGATGGGCATCAAGAACGCGGTGTTCTTCGACAACGTGCGCGTGCCGGCGAAGTATTTGATCGGCGGCGAGAACAACGGCTGGAAAGTCGCCAGCACCCACATGGAGCTCGAGCACGGCGGCGACGGCCGCATCGCGGTGGATCCGCTCATCGAGCGGGTCGTCGAGTACTGCCGCAATACGCATATCGACGGCAAGCCGATTCTGGAAGATCCGCGCGTGCGCGATCTGGTTGCCGAGATGACTATCGAGCTCAATACCCTGCGGCGCTTCAACCAGCTCATCTACTGGCGCCGCTTTGCCAAAAAGCCGCATCCCTACGGCGGGCCGCAGCAACGCTACTACCAGCGCATGCTGCGCCTGCGCAACGGCGAGCGCTTGCAGGCGATCATGGGCGCCGACGCCCTCGAGCAGAATTTGTCGGTGCACGAAGTGATCGACTTCGAATACGCCGTGCGCACCGGCCCCGGCCAGCTCCACGGCGGCGGCACATTGGATACCGATCGGCTGATTTTCGCCCGTCGTCTCGGCCTGGGCCGCCCGACGACGGAAAAGGCGCCGGAGACCGACTAGGCAAAACCTCAGACGACGATTTGAACGGCTTGAACGATTTGAACTTTTTGAACGAAATGTTGCTGATCGTTCCAGCCGTTCAAGCCGTTCAAAATGTTCAAGCCGTAGGAGAAGAAGATGGACCTATCATTAACGGAAACCCAGGAAGAATTTAAAAAGGTAGCGGAAGACTTCGTCAAAGCGGAAGTTCCCGCGCACCAGATGACCCAGTGGTACAAAAACAAGCAGACCTTCCGGCCCGAGCTCGTCAAAAAAGCCGCGGAGATCGGCTGGCTCGGCATGATGCTGCCGGAAGAGTACGGCGGCGCGGGCGTGTCGACGATGGATTGCGCCGTGGTGTTCGAAGCGCTCGGGCACGGACCGGTTCCCGGGCCGCTTTTTACCTCGGGCGTGCTGAGCGCGCAGATGATTTTCGAAGCCTGCACCGAAGAGCAAAGAAAGATGTTGCTGCCGAAGATTTGCGACGGCTCATCGATCGTCGTGCCGGCCATCACGGACAAGGCCTCCTACTGGGGACCGGAAGCGGTCGAAACGCGCCTGGCAAAAACCCCCGGCGGCTACATCATGAACGGCGTCAAGCGCTTCGTCTTTGACGCCGAAGCCGCGACAAACTTTCTCTGCGCCGCGCGCACCGAAGAAGGCAAGGTGGTTTTTCTCCTCGTCAACGCCAAAAGTCCGGGCATCACGATCAAACCCCACGTGGGATTTTTCGTCTCTGTCGCCGAAGTGCGCTTCGATCAGGTCGCCGTTTCACCTTTGGATTATCTCGGCTCAAGCGGCGCGAGCTGGTCGACCCTGGAAACGGCGCTGGACAAAGCGTTGCCGGTCCTTTCCGCCTATCAAGTGGGCGCGACACAGGAAGTTTTTGACATCACCTGCGAGTACACGCGCACCCGCGTGGTTTTCGGCCAGCCCATCGGCCGGTTCCAGCGCGTGCAGGATCACTGCGTCGATATTTCGATCAATCTGGACATGGCGCGCTGGGCGACCTACGAAGCGATCTGGCGCATCGACAGCGGCATGGACGCGCGCGCCGGCGTGCACGAAGCCAAAGCGACGGCCAGCGACGGCTATTATCATGGAACCAATTATGCCCACATGGTGTGGGCCGGACCGGGCACGGACTACAGCCACCCGATGATGGCGCACAGCGTGCTCGCCCACACGCTCTATCAGTATCTAGGCACGCCCGGGCATCATAAGCGGTTAATGATGGACG
>CAMLCX010000468.1 GCA_946478635.1 uncultured Pseudomonadota bacterium | reverse complement strand
AGGATAAACTCCCGCCGGCATCCAGGTGACGGACAGCGTCCGTCATACCGTTGGAGAACGGTATCCAGGTTAAGGGGGGGCAGCGATAGTTTCATCGGGCGATGCTAGCCAATTCGATTTCCCGATCCCGGACCACTTCATGCGGGTTTTTATCGTCGCGCAGAGCGGCGAAGGCGGCCTGCCGCAGGTGCCCGTCGGGGGTCCATTCGGTGAGGTCGATTTGCGCCACTAGCTCAGGGCGGACCCAGCGGCAATTCTTCATTTCTTCGCGCGTGAGCGCCCATGGGGTGCGTTTCTTTTCCGGTAGATTGGCGAAGGGACATTCCGAGGCTTCGAGCGGCTTGAGCTTTTGAAAAACCTCCCGACGCCCGCGCGACACAAAACCGTTCCGCACCTTTGCCGCAAAATAGAGCTTTTCACCTTGATAATAACCGACGATGAGCGCGTCGAAAGGATTTCCCGGAGTGTAGCCGCCGATGACAAATTCCTCCGAACGGTTCAGCTTGAATTTGACCCAAGCGCCGCTGCGCTTTCCCGGTTCATAGAGCGAATCGCGCCGCTTGGCGACGATGCCTTCAAATCCCAATTCCCTTGCGCCGCGCACCAGCTCCTCAGGGCCGGCCTCAAAACTTTCCGATAAACGCACGGATTCACCGAGCCCGGTGAGTGCATAAGGGAGCAGAGCCCGGCGCTCGGAGAGTTTCAGCCCGAGAAGGCTGCGACCGCGGAATACCAGCAGATCGAACGCATAGAAGCAGATGGCTCGGGCTCTCGAACGGTGGTGCTGAAGCAAATTGAACGAGGGGTGCCCCCGCTCGTCGAGGGCAACGACCTCGCCATCAACGAGCGTATCGTCGGGAAGTGTTTCACACGCTCGGGCGATGCTCGGGAAGTCCTTGTTGAACACATTGCCGCGGCGCGACCAGAGTGTTACTCCGCGCGAATCCCTGCCGGCGAGGCATCGGTAGCCGTCCAGTTTGATCTCGTAAATCCATTGCTTCTGCGCCTTGGGCAGTTCGGCCGCCGAGGCCGCGAGCATGGGCGAAATAAATTTAACGCGAGCTGCCGGCAGGGAAGCGAGATCGACATCCGGCGCGCCGTTGCCGGCGGCGCGGATTTCAGAAATATTCCGGTCGCTGTGCCAGACCGCATCTTTGGCCTGGGCGATCCGTGCCATGGAGCGCCGGGTCAAGGCCGACGAGTCGTCCATTTTTTCCGAGAGCCGTTCCATGGAGCTGCCGGCTTTTATCAGGTACCAGACGTTGTCTTTACCATTTTCTGCGCGGCCTTTGACGAGTATCCACTCTCCTTTGAGTTTCTTGCCGTTGAAAACCGCGTGCAGTTTGCCTTGCCAGTAGTTGCCGTCGATCAGTTCGTACGTGCCGATGTCCCAGACCATCACCGTGCCGCCGCCGTATTCTCCTTTGGGAATGATGCCTTCGAATCTGGCGTATTCCATGGGGTGGTCTTCGACGGCCATGGCGAGGCGTTTCTCGTTGAGCTCGTACGGAGGCCCTTTGGGCACGGCCCATGATTTCAACGTGCCGTCCATTTCCAGGCGCAGGTCGTAATGCAGACGGGTGGCGGCGTGTTTCTGAATGACGAAAAGTCGCGCGCTTCCGCTCCGGCTCACGCGCCTCAGGGACGGCGGCGGTTCGGGAGTTTTGGTGAAGTTGCGTTTCCGGCGGTACTCTTCGAGAGCCTTCGCCGAGGACGAATTCTTACGCGTCCGACGTGTCGTCATCAGGTCCATGAACGCTTTGGGCAGGGTTTGTTTGAGCTTGAGCAAAGGGGCGAATGCGTCGCCTTTTGTTTTTGCTCTCTTGATGGCGGCATCGGGCTCGAAGAACAGGCCGGTGGTATTCTTCTTTTTGAGAGCCTGGCGCAATTCATCCCAGCCCACTGGCAGCGCCACGAAGGGTCTCGTCCCTTTGGCTCGTAGCGAATAGACAGCGACCGTTGATTTATGCTCGGAGTTTTGGCTCCAGTCGACAAAGACTTTGCCTTTGCGCTTGGATTTCGACATCTCGGAGACGACGAGATCGGGATGCTCGTGCTCCACCAGTTGGGCGATGCTTTTGGCGAAGGGTTGGGTCGCCTCATACGTCACCGGCATGTTCAGCGGCACGTGCAAATGAAGGCCCTTGGAGCCGGAAACTTTCACAAAGGCTTTGAGATCGAGCCGGTCCAATAGCTCCTTGAGAAGGAAGGCCACATCGCAGGAGTTCAGGATGTCCGCCTCATCGCCGGGGTCGAGATCGAAAACAACCATCGTCGGCTGGTCGATGCGGGGTGATTTGGCGAGGAAAGGATGGATCTCCAAATTGGCCATGTTCGCCGACCAGATCAGCGTTGCCGGATCGTTGATTAGAATATAATTGATCGCGGAGTTTTCGCTCGAGCGCGGCACCCGAAAGGTTTTTACCCAGGCCGGCGTAAAGGACGGCGCGTTTTTCTCGTAAAAGTGCTCGGCGCCGACGCCGTTGGGGAAGCGCTTCATCGTGATCGGCCGGTCTTTGATGTGGGGAAGAATAAAGCGCGCGATATTTTTGTAATATTCGATGACCTGGCCTTTGGTGAAGCCGGTCTCCGGATACATCAACTTGTCGAGGTTGGTGAGGGCGATCTCCTTGCCGCCGATATTTTGTTTCGTTGAGACCATAGATGGCTATGCCAGAAATTGCGCACCTCACAAACACATCACCGGCTACAGCTCAGCGCTGCGCGCCGACGAACAGGGTGGCAGTTCAGGCGGCACTTAGCTAGTCACGGATTGTTTTTTAACCGCGATATCGATGTATTTCTGAACTCGAAAATACCAAAGAGTAAAGCCCATACCTAAGAATAACAGTCCGCCAAAAAGCACAACTTGCAACTCGTCAAAGAGCTGAAGCGTCGGAGTTCTTGAGAGATACTCCTCCTGCATCTGTTGCCTGATTTGAGCAACCCGTTTTTTAAATTCATCGTCAGTAGTACCCGCCATCGCTTTAGTTCTTGGGCTCGTCGCCTGTTTTGGTTTGTATCGGCTTCGTGCGAGTTGCTTCAATTCGTCCATTGAAGCCATCCACTGTTTGTCTGCTTGAATCATTCGCTCCCAATCTCGATCCAGGCGTACGTGCAGCAGGTAGAAGCTAAAGAGCGCAATGCTCAGGCCTGTGATTGCCAAAAATTTATAGAGGTTATCAGACGGTAAACTCGGGCTGATCATATTTTTCCTCCCTAGTGTTTCCTTGAGGGTATACCTCTGCCTGACACATCGGCAAGCCTTTTCGCGCCGCACCTCACGGAATAAATTTGGCACTAGGCAATTGAAAGGTAAATGGCGGTTAGGTAGATAGAGGTCAATAGCAGGCTACGAAGTGATTTTGTGCGCTCAGCATGGGTATTGGCTGGAGCTGGTTCGCGCAGATATTTCAACCCGGTGCGGATAAAACATCCCCAGGATCCCGGGAAATAGTTCTGGAGCCGTCATCGGGTCTACGTGGGGGCGGGGACCGACTCATCAAAAAAATGGTTTTGAGTTTCCTATTCGTCCGCAGCATGAGACATCCTTGCTCATCCATGCTTTCGCCGCTGTTCCTCCTCGGTGTGATTGCGTTGATCTTGGCTCGGGCGCCTGCCACGCCGGCGGCGTCCACCGATTCGGCGCAGAAACCCAAGTGGGACGAGAGATTCGAGGGCGTCATCCACGACGCGAAGAGCATCGCAGGGTTTGTCGCCGAGTATCGCTGGCTGAGTAATTATTTCCTTTGCCGCGTCGAGTGGGAGGGCCGCGTCTACGGCTCGGCGGAGGCGGCCTACCATTCGGGCAAGTATCCCGCGGCGGACCGTGAAGTGTTCACAAAGCTCGACCCCGACCGGGCGAGGAAACTTTCGCGCGCCAAACCCTATGACACCGCGGCTTGGAAGGCGCGCATGCTGCCGACGATGCGCGAGGTTGTATGGGCCAAATTTTCGCAGAATCCCGAGCTCGCGAAAAAACTCCTGGCGACGGGAGACCGCTACCTCGAGGAGACAAATTGGTGGGGTGATAGGATTTGGGGCGTTTACCGAGGCGAGGGGCAGAATCTCCTCGGGAAAATCATCATGGATACCCGCGCGCGTCTCGCAAAAGAGAGCACCGCTGTGCCGGGGAAAGCGAAATGATCCGCCGCATCGCCGCATACCACCATGAAGTGATTCATGATCTTACGCTCGCCCACAGAGGATGAAAATGGAGGGATTTCCCTCCGCGTTTTCCCCGCGACTCGTCATTCCCGCGCA
>CAMLCX010000467.1 GCA_946478635.1 uncultured Pseudomonadota bacterium | reverse complement strand
CAGACGTGTGCTCTTCCGATCTACGAATTCCCGCTCTCTGAGCGAGAGAATCTCGCCGCGCACGAGCCTCGCGTAGCCGGTCCAGCCGATGAGACAGAGCGCTAATATGACGTGGTTCAGCCCTGGACCGAGTACCGCGGTGAGCGCGATGGCGAGCAGAATCCCCGGAAATGCCATCAGGATATCGACCAGGCGCATGAGCAAGAGGTCGAGCCAGCCGCCAAAGTAGCCGGAAAGGGAGCCGGCGCCGACACCGATCGCGAGCGAGATGAGCACCGTGGCGACTCCAGTCAGTAGTGAAATGCGCCCGCCATAAATCGTCCGGCTCAAAATATCCCGGCCGAGTTTATCGGTGCCGAGCGGGTGCGCGTTTGAGTATGTGATTAAATCTTGCTCCAGATTCTGGCGCAGCGGATCGTGGGGCGCGAGGAACGGCGCTAAAATCGAAACAGCGGCCAGCAGCACTAATACCGTGACACCGGCGCAAAACCAGACTTTAGTTGCCATAGTTGA
This sequence comes from uncultured Pseudomonadota bacterium, assembly GCA_946478635.1. Next base: position 3,774 of record CAMLCX010000467.1, on the reverse strand, counting down.
CCCGCGGATCGACCCATTTGTAGAGCAGGTCGGTAACAAAGTTTATCAAGATATAAGAGGTCGCAATCACCAGCACGCAGCCTTGCACGAGCGGGTAGTCGCGCGTTTGGATTGCCTGAACGGTCAGGCGGCCGATGCCCGGCCAGCTGAAAATCGTTTCCGTGATCAACGAACCGGCGAGCAACCCGCCGAATTGCAGGCTCATGATCGTAATCACCGAGAGCAGCGCATTGCGCGAAACATGCTTCAGCCAGACTCGACTTTCTTTCAGTCCTTTGGCGCGCGCGGTTTGCACGTAGTCCTGGTGCATAACCTGGAGCAAGCTCGCGCGCACAATGCGGACGAGAATGGCCGCCATGCCGAGCCCGAGAGTCAGCGCGGGCAGAAATAGATGGCTGAGTCCGCCGCGCCCGGACACCGGCGTCCAGCCGAGCTGGATCGAAAAGACGATCATGAGCAGCGGGCCGAGCCAGAAATTGGGCAGCGAAAGCCCGAGTAAAGAAAAAGTCAGCGCCGATCGATCGATCCAACCGCCGCGGCGAATCGCGGCGAGCGTGCCGAGCGGAAAAGCGATGAACACCGCCGCGATCATAGCGCACAAGGCGAGTTGCAGCGTGGCCGGCAGGCGCGCGCCGATGATGTGCGCAACGCTCGCGGGTTCGTAAAGCGAACGGCCGAGATCGCCGGCCGCGAGATTGACGAGAAACGATTGGTATTGAACCAGCAGGGGCCGATCGAATCCCAAGCTTTGCCGCATCGCCTCTTTGTCCGCGGCGGTGGCGGTTTCTCCGAGCATCGCTTCGACGGGATCGCCCGGAATCAGATGGATCAACGCGAATACCAGAGAAAGCGCGCCCAAGAACGTCGGCAGCAGCAGCAAGCATCGCCTAAGAAGAAATGGCTTCACAGTGAGAAAGCTAATCCAGCGTCGCCCTTTTTAGAGAGATCAGCTCGCCGTCGGGATACGCGATGAAACCGCGCAGGCCGGGTTTCTTCACCACAACGTTTTTCCACCACCAAAGCGGTATATAGGGAAGATCCTCGGCGAGATACCTTTGGATGTCGCGATAGATTATTTTGCGTTCGGTTCGGTTGAGCGTCGTTCGCCCTCGCGCCAGCAAGCGATCGACTTCGGGATCGCTGTAACGGCCGCGGTTGTCGCCGTTCGGCGGAACGCTCGTCGAATGAAGAATCTGATAATAAATATCCGGATCCTCGATGCCGACCCACGCGAGAGAATAGAGATGGAAGTTGCCGTTCTTGACGTCGGCAAAGAAAGTGCCCCATTCGTAGCTGCGCAGCTCGAGCTCAATGCCGACGCGCAGCAGCTGTTCCTTAAGCGCTTCCGCGATTCGGCGCCGCAGATCGATGTTCGTGGTCTTGAAGGAAAGACGAAAGCGCGGTCGCGGGCCGTCGCCGTCCGGGTCGGCAAAACCGGCCTGATCCAGCAGCCGCTTGGCGCGCTCGGGGTCATAGGGCCAGCGAGTCGCGCCGGGGTCGTAAGCCCAGTTGAGCGGCGAGAGCAGACCGGCGGCGTCGCTGACGGTGTTTTTGAGCAGGTGGCGGATGATGCTTTCACGGTCGATGGCGCAGGAGATCGCCTGGCGAACTTTTCGATGGCGTAAAATCGGGTGAGTCATGTTGATGCCGATATACTGAAATGTCGTTCCCTGGTTCATCTCCACATCGGCGCCGGTATTTTCTTTGAGCCATGGCAGCATATCGGGCTCCAGATCATTTTGCATGAAGTCGATGGCGCCGTGCTTAAACTCGAGCACGCGCACCAAAGCATCGGGCACGATTTTGAAAGTTACCCCGGCTAGTTGCGGGCGGCCTTCCCAATAATCCGGATTGGCCGCCAGCGTGACTTTTTCGCCGGATTCCAGCGCCTGCAAGCGGAAGGGTCCGGAGCCCGGCGGTGGTTCATGGCTCGAATTGCCAAATGCAGGCGATCTCGCCGGCACGATGCCCAGGGTGAATTGGTCGACAAAGGGCGCATGCGCCGCGCGCAGATGAAAAAGCAATTGATGACTGCCGGTTTGCTCGATCGATTGGACCGGGCGCAACAAACTACGCTTGGGTGAGAGAGAGTTGGCATCGAGGATCGATTCGTAGGTGTACTTTACATCCGCAGCGGTGAGCGCTTGGCCGTCGTGAAACGTCACTCCCCGACGCAGATCGAAAAGGTAGGTTCGATCGTCGATCGTGCGCCACTGCTCCGCCAGCTCGGGCTGCAACTGCGATCGCTCATCAGCGCGCAGCAGCGAATTGTAGATCAAATTGCCGATGCGTACGGAGTTGGCGTCGGTGGAATAGCGCGGATCGATCTGCAGCGGGTTGCTCTCGATGCCGACGACCAAATAACCCGGTGGTCGATCCATCGAGGGCGATCGGCAACCGGTGTGGCTGAGCAGCGATAGGGCCAGGGAGATAAAGAATGCGTATGGTTGGCGGAGGGGCAAGGGATTTCTCGCGTAGAAATTTTGACTGAAAATAGCCTGTTTGCTGGTATCGGTCAAATTTTTCCAGTACCGTAGTCGGCAATGCTCTACCTCGCGCGATTGCCTATTTTGTGGCTCGCCCTGTCATGGGTTGTGCTCGCGCCGTTTCGTCTCGATGCCCAGTCGCGACCGTTTCCTGTTCCGTCCGGGCTCGAGGGCGCAGTCGAGTTTTGGATTCAAATCTTTACTCGCTACAGCTTCGGCGAGGTTGTGCTGTTCGATCCCATGGATCCCGGGACCGTCTACAGCGTGGTGCGCGCGCCCGACAACGAGCAAGGTCGTCTCCTGGTCGAAAAAGAGCGGGCGCGGATCGTGGCCGACTACGATCTCGCCGATGAGGATAGCCGTATCCGCGTTCAGCGCGGCGCCAAGGAGCATTTCGCCGAAGGGCTAAAAATTTCCGGCCGCTATATCGCGGCGATGAGAAATATTTTTCGTGAGGAAGGTCTGCCCGGGGAATTGACTTATTTGCCGCTGGTCGAGTCGTCCTTCAATAACCGGGCGCGCTCGGGGGCCGGCGCTGTGGGCATGTGGCAGTTCATGCCGGATACCGGAAAGAAGTTTATGCGCATTGACAATTCGGTGGACGAGCGGCGCGATCCGATGGCGTCCACGCGTGCCGCCGCCCGCCTGCTGAAGCAAAATTATCGCCTTTTCGACAATAACTGGCCGCTTGCCATTACCGCCTACAACCACGGGACCGAAGGGATTTTTCGCGGCATCAGGATTGTCGAATCCGACGATCTCGTCAAACTCATCAAGCGCTACCAGTCTCCGACTTTCGGTTTCGCGTCGAAGAATTTCTACGCGGAGTTTCTCGCCGTGGTTGAAATCGCAACCAGGCGCGAGGTTTATTTCCCGTTCCTGCGCGTTCATCAACCCGTGGTGTTGCGCGAAGTGGCGGTCAGCCGCCAAGCCCCGCTCAGTGCCGTGTTGAAGCCGGCGGCGATTGCGCAGAATGATTTTTTCGAATGGAATCCGGCGCTCGATCGAGACATCAAGGCGATACCGGTGGGTTATCGGATCAAACTTCCCGAGCACAAAATCGAACCGTTCATCGCGGCGCAGCGCCGAGCAGCGGATGCCGCAATGAGGAAGCCTGGTCAGGCAGCGAAGTCGAAAGCTGCCAGGGTGCAAAATCGCGCCCGCCCGGTCGGCGTCAAGCCGGCTGCGCAACCGGCCTCGCGCCCAAACGTGAAGGCCGCCGCAGCGCGCAACTCTCAGCAGTCCGCGAAGTCGCCCGTGTCGGCAGGCCGTACGCCTGTTAAAGTCG
>CAMLCX010000466.1 GCA_946478635.1 uncultured Pseudomonadota bacterium | reverse complement strand
CTCGCGTGTTCGCGGCCCCACTTGCTCCACTCCTGCATGGTGTCGTAGATCGGCGCGTTGCGAAACCGGGTGAATGGTATATCGCGCGATGGCTTGATCTGGTGGATGACGGAGCGCTGATAGATGAAGCGCAGATCGAAGTCGAGAATATTGTGCCCGACAAAAAGGTTGCACTCCAGCGCAAGTTTCCAAAAGTTTTTTATGATTTCGGTCTCTTCGCCTTCCAGCACTTGAACTTCGGTCATGACCGACGGCTCGATCGCATAACAGAGGCAAAGAATCTTCGCGGTCGCCGCCGAAAGGCTGAGTTTCTTGATCAGCTCCGCTTCGTCGAGCTGGATCTGCGAGTCGAGCAGGCCGTTCTCTTTTAAGGATTGATCGGTGGGAACGGTCTCGATATCCAAAAAACAGATTTTCATAAACAAGCCCTAAAACAGCCTTAGCTCCTTGCTGGTTTCGGCGGCAATTTCGACCGCTTCGCCGAGACGTAAAAAGATAATCTTGAAACCCGCCGGTTCGCGCCCGAGACTCTGGCGGACGGCTTGGGAATAAATCTCCGCTTGCCGGTGATAACGCGCCGCGGCTTCGCTCAAATTCTTTTTCTCGACCCTATCTGTCTTATAGTCGGCCAAGTAAAGCAAGCCGTTTTTTTCATAGATGAGATCGATGACGCCTTCCATGATCTGGCCCTGCCATGGCATCAGGAGCGGCACTTCGCGGCCGAGTATGCGCGCGCCGGCAAGCTCGGCATAGGCTTTCGAGCGAAAGAACGAGCGGAAAATCGCATTGAGCTCGGCTTCGATGACCGCGCGATCTTTTGATGTTTTCTCGGCCAGGCGGCGATCGACAAGCGTTCTCAAGGGATCACGAAACAATTTTGTGCCGGCGACAAAATCCCACGCCTGCAGAAAGGCATGCGCCAAATCGCCAACTAGCAGGGCCGGCGCGTGGTCGAACGGATCTCGTCGAGATCCGAGTCCGACTTCCGAGTGTTCCTCTGCACGTTCCTTCAGCCCTGTGGGTGTTACGAATGGGGGCCTCCGCAAAAGCGCGTCGTGACGAGCGCGCCGTTTTGCCCACGCATCGACGAAGGGTTGCCAATCGGTGTTTCCAATGCTCCGGGCATCGCTTCGGTCTCTGCCAGGCGAGGTCAGGACCTGGTTCAGCACTTGTAGATGGATGGTGCCGCTGCCGACCGGAAGAGTTTTCGAGAGCTCGACAGTCTGGATGTCTTCGCTCAGACTTTCGTCCAGCAAGGAGAGAAAGCTGCCGCCGATGCGACGGCTCGTCGGCGCGCAGGAGACGATCAAACGTTCCCTCGCACGGGTCATGGCGACGTAGAGCACCCGCTTTTGTTCTTCTTCGGCTCTGACGCGCGCTTTCTCAGCGATGAAAAGTCCGGGCAGATCCCAGAATGGTCCGATGCGCAGGCCGGTGAGCCCAGTCGACCAATCCGATAGAGCGTCCGCATCGCCGCTGAGCCGGCCTTCGGTTCCGGTCTGACAACCGGCCAAGATGACGATGGGGAATTCCAATCCCTTGGCTTTGTGAATGCTCATGATGCGCACCGCGTCGAGATTTTCTTCGGCGAGCACGCTCTCGCCTTCTTCCTTTACATCGAGGACGCGCTCTTGCAGTTGTCGGATCGCTTCTTTGAGAGTCGTCGAACCCTCCGCGCCAAGAAGGATGGTTTGCTGGCGCAATTTTTCGAGATTCGCGACCGCTTGCTCGCCGTGAAAATAGCAGGCGGCCAAAAGCTTTAGGGGCAGGGAGGCAAAGATCCTGCTGATCGCTTCGCCAACCGGCAGGAAACGTGTTTCTTCGTGGAGCTGCAGCAGTATTCGGTAAAGCCCGGCGAGGGTGGCGAACGTTTTGTTGGTGTCGAGGCGCTCCGCTTTCCGGTAATCGAGCGCGTCGGTCTGGTGGAGGTCGTAGATCTGCCTGTCGGTCAAACCGCTCAATGGGGAGCGCAAGACGCCGACGAGCGCCAGGCGATCGTGCGGGTTTTCGATGGCGCGGAACAGGTTGACCGCGTCGATGATCTCTTTGGCGGCGTAAAAGTGACGCTCGCCTTCGACCACGTAACGGATTTCGCGCCGGCGAAAAGATTCCAAATAATCGTGAATGTCGGTGAGCTTGCGAAACAGGATGGCCACGTCCCTGGGCTGCGCCTGAACTCGCGCGCCGCTGGAATCCAGAAAGGTTGTTTTGCCGAGAACTTCATCCTTTAGCCATGAAGCCAGACTCTCGCCTTCGAGCCGGCGCGCCTTCTCCGCGTTGATTCCCTCTTCGGCAACAATCTTTCGCAGTGTGACGGTCGGTAGATTTTTGTCGGCATTTTCCGGCCGGCCAGGCGCGGCGTGAATGGCAATGTACGGCGGTTGAACGCCATCCCGTGCCTTGATCAGAGAAGTGAAAACGCCGTTGACCACGTCCAGAATGGCCGCGTTGCTGCGGAAGTTCGTGGTCAAGCGACATTCGATGCCGTCCTGCGCCTTGATGATTTTCTCGACGACTTCGAGATAGGCCTCGATGTCGGCGCGGCGAAACGCGTAGATGGACTGCTTCGGATCGCCGACGACAAAGATTTTCCCGGCAGTGAGTTTCACCTGGCGCCAAGCCCGAGCCGACCTGCCCTGTTGTTCGGCGAGATAAAGAAGAATCTCGTACTGGATCGGGTCGGTGTCTTGAAACTCGTCGATCAGGATCGTTTTGTATTGCCGTTTCAATTCCTCACGCACGCGCATGTGATCGCGCACCAGGTCGCGCGCGCGTATGAGCAAGCCGTCAAAAGACACAAAACCTTGACGCACAAAAAATTCGCGAAATTGTTCGGCGAATGGCGATAGCAGGTCCCGCAACGAATTTGTGAGCTTGGCGTTCACCTGGCAAAGTCCCCGGGCGGCGCGCACCAGTCCGCGGGCTTCGTCGATTTCTTCATCCGACCATCCTTGAAGGGTTCGATTGATCGATTTTTCAGCGATGAACGATTCCGCTTCGGCAAGATCGGACGCTCTCGTTTGTGCGCCCTTTCGGTAATCCTGAATGACCCCGATCGCCGCGCGCACGAGTTTTTCATTGGTGCGGTCGTCGGGGTGACTCGCGATGAGCTGAGCGGCTTTCGACTCCAGTTCTGCCAACCAAACGCGAAGGGGGCCAGGCATCTCTCCGGTAAGTTCTTTTTCGCGGCGAAGCTCGACCGTTTCAGAGCAAAGTGACTTCGCCAGCGTTTTGACCTGGTCGAGCCGGACCTTGCCCAGAATAGCTCTCCAGACATCGGCTTGGGCGGCCATCGCCGAAAGCTCCTGGTCGAGCCAAAGATCCCACTGTTCGTCGAACAAACGGTCGAACTGTTTGCCGTCGTCCTCGTGAAACTGCGGATCGACGCCGGCTTCGAGCGGATAGAGCCGGAGCAACGTTGCGGCAAAACTATGAATGGTGCCGATGTCGCTTCGTTCGATATTTCTCAAAGCATCATGGACCCGGCGGTCGACCTCGTCTTTGGATAACCGATAGCGCGCGAGCAATGACTCGACCTCATTTTTAGCCTTGCGCTCGGCGGGGTTGACTGACTCCCGGTTGAGCTGGACGGCCAGGTAAGATTGCAGCCGCTCGCGCAATCGAAGCTTCATTTCATTGGCGGCCTTGTTGGTAAATGTCAGCGCCACGATCTCGGTGATGCGCAGCGGATCGGGATTGCGCAAGAGGAGATGCACCAGCCGATCGACCAGGAGAGTGGTTTTACCGGTGCCGGCGCCGGCGGTAACAACCAGATTGTGGTCGAACGTGGCGATTGCACGTTCGCGCTCGCCGGCGTCGAGAAGCTCAATTTTATTTTGCTCCGCGCTCATAGCTTCCTGGCGTCTTTGTTTTTGAGCTCGCGGTGCGGCATCGTGATCGGGTCGTTTTCCGCGCGCCAAAGGCTCGGCGGATGGTTCTTGCGGCAGATCTCCGCCACGTCGCAGTGCTGGCAGTGCGCGCCGCGCTGGATGAAGAAGCGGCCGTGGCGAATACCATCGGCGAGGTAGGCGACGGTTTTCCTGATCTCCGCGCCGACTTTGCCGGTCAGGTCATCGGCGCCAAACTCCGCGGTGACCAGCGGGCCCTCGGGCCAGCGCTGGGCGATGTAATAAAAATTTGCCTCAACTGCCGCCGTGGCGGCTTCATCGGATTGCTCGTTTGCCCAGCGCCGTCCGAGCAGCGAATAGAAAGGCGGCTGCAGCCGTTCGCCGCGCAGCGCGGCGCGGTCAAGATTCTTATCTAGGGCCGTCTGATGGGTGCTAAATTT
>CAMLCX010000465.1 GCA_946478635.1 uncultured Pseudomonadota bacterium | reverse complement strand
CCCCCTACAACCAGCGCCAGCGCGCAAGCAAAAATCGTTCGCTGCATCATGATCGATTTCCTTTCGTCATCTTTAAAAAAGTTTGTACCCAACTCTATTCCCCTCTTTCGCAAAGGGGCAAGGGGAGATTTTCGCGCCGCTTGCCGCTCTCCCAGCGTCAACACATCTCCCTCAATTCCGCCTTTTTTCAAAATAGCTTGTCCTGTTCAACGACCGGTTCAAAAGGTCCTTTTCATATAGCATGACGACAACGGGTCTTGTCGAGAGCTTGGCGTGGGATGCCCGCGCCGATTGATTCACGCGCCATATCGCAATTGACATGGGACAAAGCGATCGGATAGGGTCTGTTCATCCTTCGAAGGAGTCAGGACGAACGGAAGAGCGGCAATGATTCGAATTTCCGTTCATGTTGAGCCCCGTCGAAGCATTCGCAAAGGAGGCCCATCACAATGCCAACCATCAAAGGACTTAGCCATGTCGTGCTGTACGTCAACGATCTCGACAAAATGGTCGCGTTCTACCGCGATGTTCTCGGTCTGGTCAAGTATCGCGAAAATCCCGGGCGCATGGTTTTTCTCACCGCCGATCCCAACATCGAAGACCACCAACTCGCCTTGACCAAGGGTCGCGAGGGCAACGCCAAGATCATTGCCCACATCGCCTGGCGCGTCGACGCGCCGGCCGAAGTGAAAGAATTCTACGAGAGGTTCAAGGCCCAGGGCGTGCCGATCGATCACTGCGTCAGCCACGCCTACGAAGAAATGGGCAACACGGTCTCCTGTTATTTTCTCGATCCCGAAGGCAATCGCCTGGAGATTTACGCTCTGGTTGCCGAGCGTGACGATAAGCGCATCAATCGTCCTCTCGATCTCGACAAGAGCATCGACGAAATCGTCGCCCAGGCGAGCGGCTTTGCTTCAGCCAGTCATTGAGCCTGCTTGCATCCAGTGCCCGCGCTATAAAAAATCAAACAATCGCAGCGAGCTGCGGGGAATTAACCCAAGATTGAAAAATAGGTTTTTCAAAGACTTTTGATTCAATCTGACCAATTTCCAAGGCCGCTGACCAAAAAAATGTGCCCACAAAATGCCGCGTTTAGAAGCCTCTTGAATCCCTTTTTGGCACTATCTGGCATGTTATCCACATCCGCTTACCCTGGCGAATTCCCTGTGCATTTCGGTCCCTTGACATGCCCCTGCGCCGGAGAGCATTGTTGTCGTGAAGTATGGTCACTAATTCGCACGCAACTTGATGGACAATCACCCGGCGAGTTCGGGAGATGTCGGCAGTGTTTTCGCTTTTTCGCAGTTTTTGTCTCGCGGGATTTGAGTTCTACAGCACGGGGCACTTAGTCACTCCTAGCGTACTTCATCGCTCGCAAGCGGTTCTCGACGGCGAGCGCGCCTCTTCCTGGTTTTTATTTACATCGCTCCTTGATCGCTCACGCCAATCTGGCGCAGCGGCGAGGATTTGTCACATTGCGCAATCGGGATTTATATTTCGTTCCATTTGGCAATCGGGCTATTTCTCCGCAACTCGGCCCCAGCTTTTCGAAGGCCGTCCATGAAAAATCGAGCTAGAAAAATAACTCGCGGAAAGCCCGGAGCCAGAGCTTCCAAAACTGCTTTCAAACAACGCTCTGGGGGTGATCTAGGCAAAATTCTTTCCGGCATCGCTCCCGACGCCTCGGTTGCGTTTCGCGGTCTTCTCGAAAGCGTGCCCGACGCGATTGTCATGGTCAACGCGACCGGCCTCATCCTGTTGGTCAATTCTCAGACCGAGCAACTCTTCGGATACCGGCGCGAAGAATTGCTCGGCAAGCCCGTCGAAATCCTCCTGCCGGAAAGATTCCGCCACGCGCATAGGGGACACCGCGCCAACTATTTCGTCGATCCGCGCTCGCGCGCCATGGGCACGGGTCTCGATCTCTACGGCTTGCGCAAAGACGGAACCGAATTCCCCGTCGAGATCAGTTTGAGCCCGCTGGAGACCGGCGAAGGGACCGTGGCGATAAGCGCCATCCGCGACGTCACCGAGCGCAAGATGCAGGAGGGGCTGCGTCGAAAAACGATGGAAGAAGCCAACCGGCTCAAGAGCGAGTTTCTCGCCAACATGTCGCACGAGCTGCGCACGCCGCTAAACGCCATCATCGGCTTTTCCCAGATGATGCACGACGAAAGACTCGGCACAATATCCAAACCGCACAAAGAATATCTCGGCGATATCCTAACCAGCGCCCAGCATCTGCTCCGGTTGATCAACGATGTCCTCGACCTCGCCAAGGTCGAGGCCGGGAAAATGGAGTTTCAGCCTGAGCCCATCGAGCTGCACCAGCTGGTGGGCGAAACCCTGGATGTCCTGCGCGGCATGGCGGCCGACAAACGTATACGGATCGAAACCTCATTCGATCCGCAGGTCAACTCTGCCGTGCTCGACTCCGCCAAGCTAAAACAGGTGCTCTATAACTACCTGTCCAATGCCATCAAATTCACACCCGACGAGGGCCGGATACAAGTGCGCAGCGCGGCGGAAGGTGCCGGGGCATTTCGCCTCGAAGTCGAGGACAGCGGCATCGGCATCAAGCCCGAAGATATCGCAAAACTATTTATCGAGTTCCAGCAACTGGAAGCTCCCGCAACCAAACAATACCCGGGCACCGGCCTGGGCCTGGCGCTAACCAAAAAAATCGTCGAAGCCCAGGGCGGCAGGGTCGGCGTAAACAGCGTCTGGGGCAAGGGCAGCACCTTCTTTGTCATCCTGCCGCGCGATGTTAACGCGCCGCCCTCTTCCTTGGAAATTGCCAGCCCGGCGCGCCCCGGTGTTCCCAATCTTCTGATTATCGAAGACGACCCCAAGGAAAGAGCCTGGCTCGCTCAAACGCTTGCCGAGGCTGGATACAACGTCGAGACCGCCAGCAACGGTGCCCGAGCGCTCGCCGTGTGTCGCGAGCGCTGCTTCGACGCCATCACCCTCGACCTCATCCTTCCCGATAACAGCGGTCAGGACCTGCTCGCGCAAATTCGCCGGGACAGCTTGAATCGGGAGACGCCGGTGATCGTCGTCACGGTGGTGGCGAGCAACGCCGCCGCCATGGGCTACCGGGTTTCGGAATTTCTTATCAAGCCGGTCAACGAATTTGACCTGCTCGCCGCCTTGAGAAGGACCGGCATCACGCCGGACAATTCGCCGAAGATTCTCTGCGTTGACGATGACCCCAAGTCCCTCAAGCTTGCGGAGATCGCCCTGCTGAGCGGCGGCTACGTCCCCGTGTGCGCAAGCGACGGCCAAGCCGCGCTCAAACTAGCGGAGCAAGAACGCCCCGCCGCGATCATCCTCGATCTCATGATGCCGGGCATGGACGGCTTCGAATTCATGGACCAGTTTCGCAGCCGGCCTGACAACGATGAAACTCCCGTCATCGTCTGGACCGTCAAAGACCTCACAGCCGAGGAGCGCGCGCGGCTTCAGACCACCGTCCAGGGCCTCGTCCTCAAGGGACAAAGCGGCACCGCCCAGCTGTTCGCAGAACTCGAAAAGCACGTGACCAAGCGCCAAGCGGAGACATCTTATGGCGGGTGAATCTATTCTGGTCGTCGATGACAACGCGGCGAACCTCAAGCTCGCCCGCGTCCTGCTGCAAACCGAGGGTTACGTCGTGCGCACGGCTGTGGACGCGGACCAAGCGCTCCACGGAAAAATTGTTTTTTAGCCACAGAGGACACCGAGTTCACAGAGAAATGTTTTCTCCGGGTGCTCTGTGATCTCTGTGGCAAACACTCTTGGGCCGCTACTTTGCGTTCTTTGCGGCTAATTTCCTCTCCTTGGTTGCGGCTTTGCCGCGCTGTGACTTTCGTGGCAACCGAAATTCTATTTAGCCACCGAGCACACTGCTGCGGCCACGGAGAAATCGTCTTTTAGCCACAGAGGACACCGAGTTCACAGAGAAATGTTTTCTCCGGGTGCTCTGTGATCTCTGTGGCAAACACTCTTGGGCCGCTACTTTGCGGCCTTTGCGTTCTTTGCGGCTAATTCCTCTCCTTGGTTGCGGCTCGGCGGTCTTTGTGGTGAGTCCTGCTTTCCCCTTTGTTATGATTTCGCCGTGCTGCAATTCCGCTATTCACCGCAGAGGCACGTTCACAGAGTTCGGAGTTTCGATTGATAAGATTCTTTTCTCGGCGTACTCGGCGTCTCCGCGGTGAATTCTCTTCCGGACCGAGATAGTCTGGTAGTCATTGAAAATTTGCGCGAGTCACGCAAATTCTCAAGTATAGTAGTACGAAGAGCACGAAGT
>CAMLCX010000464.1 GCA_946478635.1 uncultured Pseudomonadota bacterium | reverse complement strand
GTTTGGCGTGAGGCTGGCTGAGAGTCGGCCGCGGTTAGGCGATTAACAGTAAGAAAACAGCGAGTGAAAACACTTTGAAGAGTCGTTTTATGGAATGGCGCGACAGCAGCATGCTTTTCCCTTGCGATGCGCGTCAGGCGCCGAGAAAGACAAACAGCACGGCGACAATAACCATGGACATGCAGAAAACCCCGATGCCCGCGATCACTAAGCCCTGCTTCGTTGTCGATTTTTTTACGACGGGAGGAACGTCAGGAATTAGAATTTTTCTTGAGTTTGCTCGAAGCGCCATGAGTCAGTCTCAACAGCAGCTTCAATGCCAGATTCTAACGCGCAAGCTGGAGAAACAAATGACGAATCGTGCGCACTCGAGGTAAAATTTGGGATGAAAATCGGGGTTTGGCTTCTTGGCTAAATAGCCTGCTTCTTGATATTTGCCGGTAATGCGACAGTTTTGCCTGTAATTTCTATGGCTTTTTTTTTGCGCTCTCTTGCTTCACGTCCACCGACTTGACCCATCCCACGAGTCCCTTCTGCGTTTTGACCATATACCAGGGGCTGCCGCCTTCGCTCTGAACCATCGGTGTTAGATTCTCCCCCACGGATAGAAGGGCGATTTTCTCCGACTCGTCATCCTGGCGCGGAAAAAGGCCGGCATTCTTGCCAACGACGGTCAAGCGCACCGGCATGGGGCGTCCCCCGAGATCTCCGACACCACCGCCGCTAACGCCACCCTGGCCACCTCCACCGGAGGGCCCAGAACCGGTTACTCCGGTCCCGTGCGGAACGCTGCCCACCGCTCTGCCGTACTCACCGAAACCCTGGGCGAGAACCGCGGCGGGAGCAATGCCTAATGTAAGCGACAATGAAACGATGCGTACAGTTCTCTTCATCAAAGTCTCCCTTAGTCTCGTTTAGATGATACTACCCCCTGCGGGTGCCGACAAGCTTTTCAACGAGTTGCTTAGTAGCAATCCGCGATCGCTTTTAGGCCGGAGACGCGAGGCAATCAATGACCTGACGTTATTTTTTGCGTTGTTGGAACAATATGGTAATCTGGCGCACAATTAAGTTTCTTGCGGAAAATTCAAGGGACTCTCTAGCCGCACAATAGCCACATCCCTTGATTATTTACCCAATGCTCGATTGGGATGATGACCTCACACAACGATTCTCGCACCGCGCGCTGGTCGATTCCTGCCGCGTTCTTTTTCGCAGTCATGCTACTAGTCGGTGTAACGTTGCAGGACTATGGCGTGACTTGGGACGAACCTCCCTATTTTTATGCTGCCGATCTACATATCCATTGGATCGTTGATTTCAGTCAAAACCTTGCACGTGGCGATGCTCTGAAGAGCATTAGCGACGAAAACATCAAGGCAGCCTGGCATTGGAATCCCTACAACGTCCCACACCCGCCGTTTTCACGGATCGTTTCAGGGATAACGAAATCTAGCGCAATCCATTTTTTGGACAAATTTTCCGCGTACCGAATCGGACCGGCAATTTTTTTCGCCGCGCTAGTCGTGGTGATGTATCTGTGGATGAACGAACTATTCGGTCGTGCAATAGGTATATTCTCCGCATTGGCGTTGATTCTCACACCCAATCTCTTTGGTTACGCCCACATCGCGGTTACGGACCTTCCGCTCACGACCATGTGGTTTCTGAGCGCCTACTGCTTTTGGAAAGGCCTGACTAACTGGAAGTGGAGTTTCGCGCTCGGCGTTGTTTGGGGTTTGGCTCTTTCGACAAAATTTCCCGCCTTGTTAATTCCCATTCCACTCATCCTTTGGGCGCATCTGTTTCATCGCGAGAAATACACAAACAACATTTTCACGATGCTTTTTGTGGCTCCTGTAGTCATGCTCATTATTAATCCCTATCTGTGGCATCAACCGGGGATGCGAATACTGGAGTTCTTATATGAAGGCATTAGTCGTGCCTACCGGCCGGAAACCAACTATACGATCTACTTTCTCGGCCAGGTTTATTTCACTAATCAATTGCCCTGGTACTACCCGTTTTACATGATAGGCGTCACAACGCCGGAGGCCTTTATTGCTTTGGCGGCACTGGGGCTCGTTTCCACACCCTGGCTTCAAAAAGGCCGCGCGGCCGTGCTGTTATTCTTCATAAATGGAGCCTTTGTCATGATACTGGCGCTCATGCCGGGCGCGGTGCTTCACGATGGAGTCCGACAAATGCTCTCGGCATTGCCATTTGTCGTTGCACTGGCCGGCGCGGGTTTTTTCATGCTGACAACGTGCTTGCTAAAATTTGCCCATCGATTCGAAGCCCTACGAGAAATCACCAATCTGGAATCGAAAATTGCCGGGCTTCTTTTGCTGTTCTCCTGCTCGCTTTCCGCCCTCGACCTTTACTTCTACCATCCGTTTGAGCTCAGCTACTATAACCGATTTGTCGGCGGTCTAAGCGGGGCCTATGAGAGAGGTTTGGAAGTAACTTACTTCATGGAGGCGATCACTCCCAATGTTGTAAAGGCGATCAACGAAAACCTGCCAAAGAATGCGACGGTTTATGCGTCGGTTAGCAAATTCATGTTCACTTATTATCAGAACGAGGGTCGGCTTCGTCCGGATATCAAGCTTTCTGACGGCAGGCCGTTCGATTATTACTTTCTACTGAATCGCCGCAGCGTACTTAGTTCACGTGAACGAAACCTGATGGAGGCACCCGTCCAACCCTATCTTTCGGTCAGCGTCGATGGAGTGCCGCTGGTCGCGCTTTTCGATTTTCGCAAGCCGGCCCATGATCCGGTCTCACGCTGATACAAACGTTCCACCAAATCTGTTCGGAATGATCTTGGCGATTTTTGGTGATGCACGATGCAGAACTCCTCGGCAGCCGTTAGATCGCACGAGAAATGTTATTCAATTCGTAGCGGTACTGTCGCTGGACGCGCGGCTTTCCCCAATTGCACCGCTTGTTTCCGGTGGCGAATCGAACAGAGGATCGACACAATTACAAGAAACCCCGCGGTAGCTAGAGAAATGGCTAACCCCAGCTTAAAGGTAAAAGGCAGATAAATAAATTCAACGTTATGACTCCCAGCGCCGAGTTCGACGGCGCGAAAGAAATAATTTGCTCGAAGGATTTTACCCTCGTTGCCATCAACGTACACCTTCCATCCGGGATAGTAGGCATCCGCGAGAACAAGGATACCGGGATCACTGAGCTGGGTTTTAATCTGTATCTGATTGTTTCCGTAGTGAGCAATTTCCGCCGTGCTCTTCGACATTGTTCTAGACGCAACCCCTCCGGGGGTATCGAGAATGACTTGCCGCATGGGATCAAACTCATCGCTCACGAGCCGACGCATTGTGCTGTACGGATCTGGATCATAAATTGCGTTGGAAACAATATAAGCTCTAGGTACGGAATCGGGCACCTCATAAAGTCTGGAATAATGCTCGGGAAACTCGCGCAGCAAATTTATACCTTTGACGTCGTCCAGTGGATGAAAGCTAACAACATATTTTACGTTCAACGCGCGCAGCAGTTTGCCTCGCTTTTCGGGAGAGAGCGCATTGATGAAGATTAGGAACTCTGTATAGCTGCGGCGGCCTAGAGCATCGATGTCCTGAAAATATTCGAAGCCGTAAAGCCTTCCGGCATTGGGCAAGAGATTGTTGAGTGCGATTTCCGTCGCTTTTTCAAATGAAGGGTTGCCCTTCACGGCCATATAACTTGGGTGCAAATTGTTTCCCGGAGGGTAATAGAAAAACCGGCTATGATTCTCGGGCGGCTTTTTAACCAGTCGCGAAGCATTTACGATCAGGTTCTTGTCGCGGAGAAAATGTAGCGGTTTATTGGCGCTACTCAAATCGATAAACACGGTTAAAACGAGCAACGACTGCAGCAGCGCTGGGCGAAGATATCCGAATCGATTAAGGACCAGGAGCGCTGTGAAAACCAGGGAAATTGCCATTTGCTTTTCCAGGCTAAAAAGGATGGCCGCGACTGTTGTCGGGTTAACGCTTGTCACAGGCAGGTTGGCCTGTGGCGGCTGGATCAATTGGGCAAGTAGACTGGGATCCCAGCGCGAGATTGCGTAAGCGACAATCCACATCAGCGAGATTGTCGCGGAGAGGATGGCTGATGCGCGAGAGTTTTTCGCGTCTGCTAAATACCCCAACCCACGAACGGCCGCGAATACCAGTAATGCGAAGGTCAGATAAAAATACTTCTCTGGAAATCGCATGACGCGAAAGAGCGGCATCCAGTCATAGAGGAATGGATACACCGGCGTAAAACGGCCGAAGGCCAGGAAAAG
>CAMLCX010000463.1 GCA_946478635.1 uncultured Pseudomonadota bacterium | reverse complement strand
CGCCGCGCGCGGCATCGGTAGAAGCTTTCACAGACTGCCAATTGCTTTCCCTGGAACTGAAGTCCGTACGAGATCTCCGCCAGCGGTTTCCGGAATTCGATAAATTGTTAAGCGAGCGCCTAGCCCGTTATGAGGCAAAAACCGAGGCGCGTATTCCACTCGATTTTGCGACGGAACTGCTCCCTGCCGAAACACAGGTACACGATAAAGTGCAGCTGGACGGCCAGCAGCCCCCGGAGGAGACCGATGGTGAAGAAGAGCCGTTTGCCGACGAGCGAGGTCTGTTCCGCAAGCGCGGCAAACGCCTCCGAAAGATCGATCATATCATGCAGATCGACGAGATGGATTGCGGTGCCGCCTGCCTCGGAATGATCTGCCGACACTTTGGTCGCAAGGTAAGCCTGGCACGGATTCGACAGCTCTGTCACACGGCGACCGATGGTACCAGTCTAAAAGCGATTTCTCGGGCCGCCACCGAACTTGGATTGGCGGCGCGTCCATTGAAAATCTCACACCGCAATCTCACGCGTATGCCGCTTCCAGCAATCGTGCACTGGGAGGGCAACCATTGGATCGTGCTTCACGACGTTGATGCGCAATTTGTGCGCGTCGCCGATCCCGCGCGCGGGTTACGCAAGGTTCCGCGAACGGAATTTGAGGCGAAGTGGACCGGTTACGCAGCACTGTTCGATTACACGCCCGCATTCGAAGAAGCTCCGGAAAGCAAGCCAACACTGGCTTGGATTTTGCCGTTCCTCTTGCGATTTAAAGTAATCTTACTGCAGGCGCTCGGGCTGGCTGTCGCTGTCAGTTTCCTGCAATTGTTGTTCCCAGTATTCACCCAAATCGTCGTTGATAAAGTCATCGTCGAAAATGACATCGGCCTGCTGAAAGTAATTCTGCTGGGCATGCTCGCAGCGCTTGTTTTCGTCCAGCTCGCCACGCTTGCGCAGGAATACCTGCTGGCATTTGCGGCCGTGCGTCTCGATACGGCAGTTCTCGATTTCTTGAGCCGGAAACTCTTGTCTCTCCCAATGAGTTACTTCACAAATCGTCGAACCGGGGACATTCAGCGCCGGCTCGAAGGTGCGAGGCAAGTTCGGCAATTGGCAGTGACACAGGGAGTTGGCGCGTTGCTGGCAGTCGTTTTTCTCCTGGGCGCACTCGTTTTAATGGCGATGTATAGTCCACTACTGACCATCGCGTTTCTGGCAACAACGCCTTTGTACGTGGGGCTAATGATTCTTTCGGTAAAGGTGTTGCGCCCCCTTTATCACGGGGTGGAAGAGAGTCAGGGCAAATACAGTTCGCATCAGATCGATGCGATCAAAGGGATCGAGGCTGTAAAAGCGGCAGCTGCCGAGAGCTCGTTTCGTGACACTATGCTTAACGAGTTTCTCTCGGTCTCGCAAAAACTTTTCAAGGCGACGTTCATCGTGATGTCGTGGGACAGCGTCCTGCAAACTATAGGTCTCCTGTCTACTGCGATTTTCCTGTGGGTCGGCGCCATCCAAGTCATTCACGGCAACTTGAGTGTCGGTGGTTTTGTTGCGTTTAGCTCACTCACTGCAATGGCATATGCGGGGATTTTGCGAGCGCTCGGAGTTTGGGACAACGTGCAGCTCGCTTCTGTTCTGCTGAATCGTCTGAATGACATTTTCGAACAGGAGCCGGAGCAGGGTCATGATCGCTCCCGCCTCGTCCCCGTGCGCAGCCTCGAAGGGCACGTCGAGTTGCGTAAAGTCAGTTTCAAGTACGGCGGACCTGAATCACCCGACATCTTAAAGGATATCACGCTCGATCTTTTGCCGGGACGTACGGTGGCATTCGTTGGTCGCAGCGGAAGCGGCAAGACAACGCTCATCAAATTGATCGCAGGCCTGCTCGAGCCTACCGAGGGAGCGATCTTTTTCGACAACGTCGATTTAAAGACTCTGAATTATCGCGATGTCCGACGGCACATCGGGACCGTTCTTCAGGATAATCACATGTTTAACGATACGATCGCGCGGAATATTTCATTCGGCGATCCTGAGCCGGACGTCGATCGCGTCCTTGCAGCTGCCCATGCTGCCGCGGCCCACGAGTTCATCATGCGATTGCCGCTCGGTTACGAGACAAAGATTGGAGAATCAGGTATTTCCCTGTCTGGCGGTCAGAAGCAGCGCATAGCCATCGCGCGAGCGATCTATAACAATCCGCCGGTGTTGATCTTTGACGAGGCAACAAGCGCGCTGGATACAGAATCCGAACGCGCGATCCAGGACAACCTCGCTCGATTGTTGGCCGGCCGCACGACGATTGTAATTGCCCATCGTTTGAGCACCATTCGAGAAGCGCATTCGATCGTAGTGCTTGAACAAGGCAGTGTTGCCGAGATTGGCACCCATGATGAGTTAATGGCCCAGCGTGGTTTGTATTACTACCTTTCGAGCCAGCAACTCGGAATCTAAACAAGATTTCGATGAGCGCTCAATTAACTCAACGTGACTCACTCGACGCCGAACCCGAGCTAGCACCACAGGAGCCGCCTTCCTGGGTCATTCGCTGGACAGCCTGGCTGTTAATTGCGGCGTTTCTCTGTGCCTTGCTGATCGCTTTTGTAATGCGATTGCCGGAAACGGTTGATTGCCGCTTCGTTCTAATACCCGCAACGGGTGCGGATCCGATTCAGGCTCCGCGGCAGGCGATAGTTAGCCGGGTAGTGGTCGAGGAAGGGCAACCTGTAAAAGCTGGCGACGATTTGTTTGTTCTACGCTCTGATGAAATCGGCGGCTGGGATACACAGTTTCGCACGCTCAACGAAGACTTACGGTCAAAGCAGGAAAGCCTCAACCGAAACGAGAGCGCTTTTGCTTCACAACTTGGAATTAAAAGCGCGGAGATCGAGCAGGCCAAAAGCGAGGTAAAGTTTCGCGAAAACCACGCGGGGACCAGCCGCGAGTTAGTTACACGAATGGAGAAACTAGCCAAGCAGGGCGGGGAATCGGAGATCGATCTTATAAAGCTGAAGCTGGAGTTAGCCGGGTCAGAGAAAGATTTGAGCGTGGCCCAACGGACCTTGCAGCAGGTCACCCTTGATCGCGAACGGATGGAAACGGAGCACGCTCGCCTGCGAGGTGAGGAACAGAATGAAATTGAAAAGCTAAAGATGCGTACCGGGGCTCTGAAAACAGACCTGGAAAACGCTCAACACAATCTGTTGACGGTTCGCAGTCCCTACGAAGGAGTGGTTATCTCAATGGACCAGCGAACCGCAGGCAGTTTTGTTCAGCAGGGACAAGTGCTCTGCCAGCTGGCGCCGAAAGGTTCGAAGCCACGCGCTCGCATGATGTTAAATGAAGCAGGTCTTCCCAGACTCGCTGTGGCTCAACGCATCCGCTACTTTTTCGAAGCGTTTCCTTACCAACGTTACGGTACCATAACTGGAAAGGTCGACTTGATCAGTCCATCGACCGTCACCACCACTGAAGGATCCCGCTTCGTTGCACTAGGATCACTTGATCGCTATGAAATCTCTTCACCAGCAGGACAAGCTCTGCCTCTGCGCGTTGGAATGAAGGGCGATGCACATGTCATTGTCGGTAGCCGGACGCTGATTGAATATGCATTTGAACCGATTCGGCGATTACGTGAGAGCATAAAGCAATAACCACTGATGCAGGCTCGGCCATCCAAGTTAAGGCTCGAAAATCTAACTACGAGCAACGAAGCCATGGCGCGTTGTCTCCAGTTGGCCGCGCTCGCCGCGAGGTCCGAAGTCCCAGTTGTGCTGCTCGGTGAGACTGGCACAGGCAAAACCTTGCTTGCCCAAGCCATTCATAATTCATCAGCGCGAGCAAATCGCCCGTTCATCGCATTTAATGCCTCAGCGATTAGCGACACATTGCTCGAGAGTCAGTTATTTGGTCATGAACGCGGAGCTTTTACCGGCGCACAACAGACCGTTAAAGGAAAGTTCGAGCTCGCCAATGAAGGCACGCTTTTTCTGGATGAAATCTCGGAAATGAGTCCACTGGCACAGGTAAAAATCCTGCGCGTTCTGGAATACGGCGAGTTTGAGCGCCTCGGCTCCGAACGAATGCTCACTTCCAATGCGCGAATCATCTGCGCGTCGAATTGTTCGTTGCGAGAACGCGTGCGGCTGGGAAAACTTCGAGAGGACCTGTATCAGCGACTCAACGGCCTTACTCTGCTTATTCCTCCGCTTCGAGAGCGGTTCGAGGAGCTGCCGGCATTGATTGCTGTGGAATTGCAAGCTGCCGGGGCTAAAGAAGGCAAAAACATCACGGCCATGCATCC
>CAMLCX010000462.1 GCA_946478635.1 uncultured Pseudomonadota bacterium | reverse complement strand
CGAGCGCATCGCCGGCGACGCCAGAAAAACCGGCAAGTGGCCGCCGAAGACTCAAGAATTTATTATCACCCAGGAAAACAAGATCATCCAGCCGGCGCCTTTTTCACCGCCGCTGCCCGAGCGCAAGCTCGGCGAGCTTTACGAGTTCCGCACTTATACTTATCAACCCGGCGCCATGCCGACGGTGCTGGAGCGCTGGAGCAAGGTGATAGCAGCGCGCACCAAAGTCTCGCCGTTGGTTTTTGCCGGTTCGACTTTGATCGGTCCGCTCAATCAATATATTCACGTTTGGGCTTATAAAGATGCGGGAGAACGCGAGCGGTTGCGCGCCGAAGCGAGCAAGACGGTGCAGGGATGGCCGCCGCCCACCAGGGAACTTCTTGTCATGCAGGAAAATATGCTATTGATCCCCGCGCCTTGCGCGCCGTTCAAATGATTGCGAACGGCTAACGGTCGGGCAATTTCACCGCTAGCCGCGGCCAGGGGTTGTGAGCCAATTCGAGAGAGGGAGAGCTTCGACGAGCCTCCCTCTCCGTTTATTGAAGATTGAATAAGGAATTTTGTCCAGAAGCACTAGGCCGCGAAGAAAGATGATTCTTTTTTGCCACACCATGAACGCCCATGATTTATAAATCGCTCCTTCGTCCGCTGTTGTTTCAGAAAGATCCCGAATCAAGCCACGAAATGATTTTGCGTCTGCTGGCGCGCTTGGAATTTCTTTCCGGCGTGCTCGAAGAATTCTACAAGCTCGAAGACGAGCGACTCATCGTTAAAGTCGGTCCTTTGACTTTTGCCAATCCCGTCGGGCTCGCCGCCGGCTTCGACAAGAACGCGCTGGCGCCGAAAACGCTCTCTGCGTTCGGGTTCGGATTCATGGAAGTGGGTGCCATTACCGCGCAAGCCCAGCCGGGCAATCCCAAGCCGCGGCTCTACCGCTTGCCGGAGGATGACGCGTTGATCAACCGCCTCGGCTTCAACAACGAAGGCGCCGCTGCGATCGCAAGCAAACTCGAGCGATTGCGCGCACGCGGCGGCTGGCCAAAAATTCCGCTGGGCCTGAATCTCGGCCGCACCAAGATCGTTGAGACAAAAGACGCCGTCGCAGACTTTCTCGCATGCTTCGATCCGCTTTTCCCGCACGGCGATTTTTTTACCTTGAACGTGAGCTCGCCGAACACGCCCTATCTGCGTGAGCTGCAGGAGAAATCGCTTTTGCGTGACTTGTTGTCCGCCGTGCAGGAGAGAAATCGCGAGCATGCGGCGCGCGCGAAAATAGATCCCAAACCGGTCTTCGTCAAGATCGCTCCCGACATGGAGTTTGCCCAAGTCGACGAAATTATCGAAGTGGTCGAATCCGTCAAACTGACGGGCATCGTCGCCACCAACGCGACGGCGTTTATGCGCGACGATCTAAAATCGCGCCACGGCCGCGAGCCGGGAGGCCTAAGTGGCCGACCGATCACCTCGATGGTGACGGCGTTCATCGCTCACATCTACAAGATCACCGGCGGTAGGCTGCCGATTATCGGCGTGGGTGGCATTTTTCATGCGCAGGACGCTTACGACAAGATCCGCGCCGGCGCCAACGCCGTGCAGATCTATACCGGCTGGATTTATGAAGGACCAGGGGCGGTCAAACGGATCAACCAGGGCCTACTTAAACTGCTCGAGCGCGACGGCTACAAACATATAACCGACGCAGTGGGCGCGGCGGTCAAGGCCTAATTTCGCGCGCGGTCTTTCCTGCCAACGCGTCGCTTGAAAGGCCCCAGGGTTTTGGCTAACGTCCAGCGATGGCGAAATCATTCAGCATCGAAGTCGCTAAAGATTATTTCAATTTTGCCTCGGCGCATTTCCTGATCTTTGCCAACGGCCAAAGAGAAGCGCTGCATGGACACAACTATCAAGTGTCGGTCGTCATGGAAGGCGAGCTCGATCGCGCCGGCGTGGTCCTCGACTTCATATCTTTCAAGCCGGTTGTCAAACGCATCTGTGATGCCTTGGATCACCGCACTTTGATTCAAACGGCAAGTCCGGCGATCGACATTCGCGAACGCGCCCACGAAGTGGAAGTGCGCTACAAAAAGCAGAAAATTATTTTGCCTCGGCAGGACGTCATTCTATTGCCGCTGGCAAATACCAGCACCGAACTGTTGGCCGAGCATGTCGCCGATCAGATCCGGAAAAAAGTCCGCCGGATTTTTCCCCGGACTCAAATCCGTTATTTGGAAGTCGGCGTGGAAGAGGCGCGCGGCCAGCGCGGCTTTTACCGCGGCGAGTTTTAGCTGCGCGTTAACGACACTGTTCGAGAGCCCAACGCGCGATCTCGTCGTGGCGGGCGAACCAAACGTCAGGAAAGCCTTTCATGTAACGCAGCAGCTCGTGCAGCATCGCCGACATCAGCGGCCGCCCGCCGAAGTGCGCGTGCACGGTCAAATTCACCAGCGACGGCGATTCGTGTTGGTAAAGATAGTCGAAGGTGTCTTTGTAGACGTTGAAAAAATCGCGCGGGCTCGATCGCAACGTACGGTTGTCCGTGAAGTCGCTGTGCGCGATCGCGACCAGTTGGCCTTTGGCGGTTTCGACCACGTAAGGCAGATCGGTGTCGTTATAGTCCCCGTGCCAGAGAAATCCTTCTCGGGCGAGCAGTTCCGCCGTGTGCTCGGTGGGCGCCGCCACCGGACTGAACCAGCCGAGCGGAGGCGTGCCGACGGTTTTTTCAATGATTCGTTTGCACCGCCGGATCACCTCTGTTTCTTCGTCGAGCGAGAGATAGGGCAGGATCAAATCCTGAGTGTACGAGTGGCCGGCGATTTCATGGCCGCGCTCGTGTAACTGTTGCACCGCTTGCGGAAATAATTCCGCGCCTTTGGCATTGAGACAAATGGTCGCTTTGATATCGACGTCATCGAAGATGCGCATGAAGCGCCAGATGCCGGTTTTGCCGCCGTACTGTGACCAGGAGATGCCCAAGAGATCGGCGGTGCCGGGCTTCAACGACGTCGTCATTGGCGAGTAGGGCGGCGCTTTCCCCTCCGACCAAACTTCGAACATCACTGTCACCATAACGGCGAGTTTTTTTTGAGCCGGCCAGCTAGAAACGATTTTCTCCATCAATAGACCCCGAAGATATAAATGCTCGGTCCGTTCAAGGGGTAAAGCCGCGCCGCCAAAGGTCGACAACTCTGTCGAGATCGGCCGCGGGAATTTCCACATCCGCTCCGGCGGCATTCTCGCGCATCTGTTCGGCATTGCGCGCGCCAGGAATTACGACGCTAACCGCGGGGTGGGCGATACAAAAGGCGATCGCCGCTTGACCGAGCGATTTTATCGGACCGTGCACGAGGAAGCGCAGTTGATCCGCTTTGGCCAATTCCTTCTGGAACGGCTCGCCTTTGAAGCTGCGCGCCCGGACATCTTCGCCTTGAAATCGCGATTCGTCGGCCGCGCTCATTTTGCCGGTCAGAATGCCGCGCTTTAACGGTATGCGCGCGATGATGCCGACGTTGGACTCCGCGGCGAAAGGGAAGATGTTCTCGCGCGGCTCCTGGGCGAGCAGATTGTATTCCACCTGGATGGTTTCGGCACGGCCGTCTTTGACGGCGGCGACACCTTCTTCCATGGTATTGATCGAAACGCCGTAGTGGCGGATTTTGCCGGCTTGCTTGGCGCGTTGAAGCACATTCCAAACTTCGCCGCGCTCGATCACGTCAATGGTCGGATTATGCAGTTGGTAGAGATCGATGTAGTCGGTTTGCAGTCGCTGCAGGCTCTCGTCCATTACGCGGCTGATGTAATCGGGATCAAAGATCCGCTTGCCACGGTTGGGTCCGACCATCACGTTGCCGCCCTTGGTGGCGATGATGACCTTATCGCGTTTTCCTTTCAGCGCGTTCCCTAGCAATGTTTCCGCATAGCCTGCGCCGTACGCATCCGAGGTGTCGATAAAATTGACACCTAGGTCAAGGGCTGCGTCGATCGCGCTCAACGATTCGGAATCTTTCATCGGGCCGAAGTGGCCGGCGTGAACCATGGTGCCGAGACCGACAGCGCTTATGCGTAAACCGGTTTTGCCGAGTGTTCGATATTTCATAGCCTCCACAGTAAGCCAGCGCGCCACATTGCCGCAAGCGGCGAGCGGCGAAATCGGCGAATTTTTGACTCGCAGCAAATCGTGCGATGATTAAAGCGAAGCTTTGCATTGACAACCCAGGCACAATTCCCTACATTTTAATCGCAAGTCTACCCTGACATGAGCGGGCGTAATTCAGTGGTAGAATGCCAGCTTCCCAAGCTGGACGTCGCCGG
>CAMLCX010000461.1 GCA_946478635.1 uncultured Pseudomonadota bacterium | reverse complement strand
TTTCGGTCAGGCCCTCGATCTAGGCGCGCGGGTCGACACGTTGACGCAAGATGCAGTAGCCGAAGTGTGCCTGGCTGCGATGCGGCTTAAAACCGGCGCGCTCATGGGTTTCGCCGCTCTCTTGGGCGCCATGCTCGCCGATGCTTCGGAAAGATTGTTGTCGGCCCTCGACGAGTTCGGCCGGGACTTGGGCGTGGCGCTGCAAATGTTCGACGATTTGGGCAACGTTATCGGTAAATGCGAACCATCAAAACGCTACGAGGATTTGATTTTATCCCGGCCGTCGTGGGTGTGGGCCTGCGCCGCGCAGCGCAGCAGCCCGGCGGATTACCGGGACTTCGTCGCCGCGGCGCACCGGCTGCCCGAGGCGGGCGACTTGCAAGCGTGGATGGAACGGCATGGTTTGGTACAGCAGACGCGGCAAAGCGCCCGCGCGCATCTCGACCGGAGTTTCGACAATCTCAAAAATCGTTTGAGTGCCGAACACGTGCGCTGGTCGGCGCGCGCTTTTGACGAGCTGCGCGCTCTCGGCGAGGAGATCGCGGTGGCCTATGGCTAAAGTACGCGCGGCGGTGATCGGCAGTGGATTCGGCGGCCTTGCCTTAGCGATCCGCTTACAGGCGGCCGGCTGCCGCTCGATGCTATTTGAAAAACGCGATCAGGCGGGTGGGCGGGCGTACGTTTACCGTGATCAAGGTTTTACCTTCGACGCCGGGCCGACGGTGATCACGGCGCCGGATTGTTTGCGCGAGCTTTTCACGCTCGCCGGCAGGTCGATGGACGATTACGTTGAGCTGTTGCCGGTGAATCCCTTTTATCGCTTGTTCTGGGAAGACGGCTACCGGTTCGACTATTCCGCCGACCAGGCGCTGATCGAACGGCAGATTGAAAAAAAATCACCGGCCGACGTGGCCGGCTATAAGCAATTTTTAAAATATTCGGAAGAAGTGTTTCGCGAGGGTTACGAAAAACTCGCACACGTGCCGTTTCTCAACTGGTCGAGCATGGTTTCGGTCGCGCCGCAGTTAATTCGCCTGAAAGCCTATCGCTCGGTCTACAGCATGGTCGCCAAGCATGTGCGCGATCCGCATCTACGCCAGCTCTTCAGCTTTCATTCGCTTTTGGTCGGCGGCAATCCGTTTACGACGACTTCGATCTATACCTTGATTCATTGCCTGGAGCGCAAGTGGGGCGTTTTCTTTCCCAAGGGAGGCACCGGCGCGTTGGTGCGGGCGCTGGTCAAACTCTTCAACGAGCTTGGCGGTGAAATTCGCTTTAATGCGGAAATCGCCGAGATTTCGACGAACGGCGATAAAGTTACCGGCGTGGTGGACGGGGAGGGGCACCAACAGGCTTTCGACTTGGTGGCGAGCAACGCCGATGTGGTTCATACTTATGGCAAACTGCTCGGGCACGAGCCGCGGGCTCAGCGCATGCGCAAATGCCTGGCGAAGATGAACTACAGCATGTCGCTGTTTCTAATCTATTTCGGCACGCGGCGAAAATATCCTAATCTCCTCCATCACAATATCATCTTCGGGCTGCGCTACCGCGAATTGTTACAAGACATTTTTAGTCGCGGCCGTTTGGCTGAAGATTTCTCGCTTTACCTGCACGCGCCGAGCCAATCCGATCCGGATCTGGCGCCGCCCGGCTGTGAAACTTTCTATGTGCTTTCCCCAGTGCCGCACCTGGGCAAGCTCAATCTCGACTGGAGCGTCGAAGGGCCGCGCTATGCTGAGCGCATACTCGCTTATCTCGAACAGCGCTACATGCCGGACTTGCGCCGCGAGATCGTTGCTCAAAGAATCTTTACGCCGAGGGATTTCCAGGTTGAGCTGAATTCTCATCTCGGCTCGGCATTTTCGCTCGAGCCGCGGTTGCTGCAGAGCGCCTATTTCCGAGTGCACAATCGCGACGAGAATATCAACGGCCTGTATTTCGTCGGCGCGGGGACCCATCCGGGCGCCGGTATTCCCGGCGTCGTCAACTCGGCGAAGGCGACCGCGGATGTGATTCTGCAGGATTTCGCCGGCGTACTGGCAAGCGAACGGTTAAAGGCGGTGGAGCTTTCTTATGCATGACGCTATGAGGCCGGAAGTGAAAACAGCGCTCGACGAATGCCGTGAGATCATCCGCAAGGGATCTAAAAGTTTTTCCCTGGCCGCGCGGCTCTTCGATTCGGCGACGCGGGACGCGGCAGTTTTTCTCTACGGCTGGTGCCGCTATTGCGACGATCAGGTCGATCAGGTGGGCCGGAGTGAAAGCGCGGCCGAGCTCGGGCAACGGCTAAAAGCGCTCAAGGAGCGCACGGCGGCCGCGTTTGGCTTCGCGCCGCAGCGCGAGCCGGTTTTTATCGCCCTGCAGTACATCGCGCACCGCTACGGCATTCCGGCGCACTATGCGCTGGAATTGATCGAGGGCATGGCGATGGACGCGCGCGGCACGCGGTACACGACTTTAAAAGAGCTTTTGCTTTACTGCTACCGCGTCGCCGGTACCGTCGGTCTGATGATGACCCACGTGATGGGCCTGCGCGATGAGCGCGCGCTTAGACACGCGGCGGATCTAGGTATCGCCATGCAGCTCACTAATATCGCGCGCGACATTATCGAAGACGCCAGCATGGGCCGGATCTATCTGCCGGCGCGGTGGTTGCGCAAAGCCGAGATCGAGCCAGAAGAGCTCGCCGCGTCACACAACCGCGTGAAGTTGGCGATGTTGACGCTGCGCTTGCTGCACGAAGCCGAGCGCTACTACCGCTCCGGCGACGAAGGCTTGTGGCATCTTTCGCTTCGCTCCGCCTGCGCGGTCACGGCGGCGCGCCGCGTCTATTCCGAAATCGGCTGGCTGCTGATCGCCAAGGGCGCGCAGGCCTGGGACGAACGGACTTACGTCACCGGCGCGCGCAAGATATGGGTGGTGCTCCGCGCGGTTGCCGGTTTGATTCGCTCGGTGCCGGCGCGCTGGTTTCAACCCTGGTCGCCAGCGCCGCTGCGCGCGATTTGGAAAGCGTCCAATGTGCTAGGTTGAATTTCTCCGGAGGATCTATGTCCATCGTGCCCTGGCTATTTTTAGCCGTTCAAGCCGCCATCGTCGTCGCCAGCCTTTTGGGCTACGGCATTTTTACCGCGCGTCCGGATCTGCTCATACAGGTCGATCCGCAGGCGAAATTTTTTACCTGGGCGTTTCACGGCTTTGCCGTTGGCAACATGCTTTTCGGCGGGCTTGCCGTCGTCGCCGATGCGCTTTGGACGGATCGGCAAAAAGCTCTTTGGGCGTTCGTTGCCGTTTATGTCGTGAGTCTCACGAGCGAGCTCATGGGCACGACCTACGGCATGCCCTTCGGCGCCTATTCGTATACTTCGCTGCTCGGTGTCAAATGGTTCGAGCGCGTGCCGCTGCTGATTCCGCTGAGCTGGTTCACCATGAGTTGGGCCTGCTGGGTCATCGCACGGCTGCGTGCCCGCGGTGCCAGCGCCGTGTTGCTCGGCGCATCTTTGCTGGTGGCGTGGGATCTTTTGCTCGATCCGGCGATGAGCAAAGTGACGAGCTATTGGGTGTGGGGAGAAACCGGCAGTTACTATGACATGCCTTGGATGAATCTTGTCGGCTGGGGCGTCACCGGTCTAGTGCTGTTCATTATTCTCAACAAGATGGCGCCTGATCCGAAGAGTAGCCCGCGCTTCGCGTTTTGGGTGTACCTGGTTAATTTTGCCTTGCCGTTGGGCTTTTGCATCTTGAATCGTTACTGGCTAGCCGTGCTCGCCGGACCCTTGAGCATCGCCTTGGCGTGTTTTGTTTTTACCCGCGTGTGGCGCGGCGGATTGAACCAGCAGGATTCTCCGGCAACTTTCGCCGCCGGCCGGGGCTAAGAGCACGGTATTAGACAGGCCGAGGTTCGACGACGAATTGCAGAGAATGTCTCTCTCCGCTGAAATCAACTGATCTGGCGGAGGGCGACAGCTTGCGCATTGACCTGAGGGCCAGCGAAATGAGAACTGTTTGATGGGCTGACGAAAGGAAAGGAAGGCCAACAACCATCCACCGAGTCGAGCATGGTGTCAGGGTTTGTCGCACTGATAGGTTTGGTTGTTTTTGGTCTTGGATTGCTGCTCTTGTGGCTATCCGTGGTTTCTTTCGACCAAGGCATACGAGACTTCTCTCTCTGGCTGTCCTTTAGTCTCGCTCTTTTTCTTATTTTCGCTGGGAACTACACGTACACAAAATTCCGGAAGAGAAGGTTCATCAACAAGGCCCAGGTTGCTCAGCTCTTTGGAGTAAAAAAGGACATCATCGACCGGTGGTTGC
>CAMLCX010000460.1 GCA_946478635.1 uncultured Pseudomonadota bacterium | reverse complement strand
CGAGAAATCGACGAGCGGAGGCGTATTTACTGATACGTTGGAGCGAGGCGATCGAGCGCAACGAAGCAGGTGGGCCTTTTTC
The DNA here is from genome assembly GCA_946478635.1 of uncultured Pseudomonadota bacterium. The sequence goes on along the minus strand of CAMLCX010000460.1, from coordinate 4,252 downwards.
AACAGCCTGCTCGCCATTCTTTTTTTTCTCGGTACTAGTAGTTTTGCCGCATCAAACCCTTTTGATGACGCAAGCGCTGCGTACGAGCGCGGCGACTATGTTCAGGCGATGAAACTCTTTCGCCAGCTTGCCGAGCAGGGACACCAATGGGCGCAGAGGAGGGTAGGTTCGATGTATGCAGAGGGGAAAGGCGTGCCGCAGGATTATCAGGAAGCTGTAAAGTGGTATCGCCTCGCCGCAGCGCAGAGAAATACTTCGGCGCAGTACAGTTTGGGTCTGGCGTATGAGAAAGGGCAAGGCGTGCCGCAGGATTATCCGGAAGCCGTTAAGTGGTATCGGATCGCGGCGTCCCAGGAAGACGAATGGGCGCAAACGAGGCTGGGCTCGATATACGCAGAGGGGAAAGGTGTGCCGCAGGATTATCCGGAGGCTGTAAAGTGGTTTCGCCTCGCGGCAGCGCAAGGAAACGAAATTGCGCAGCTCAATCTGGGTGTGATGTACGCCCATGGAAGAGGCGTGCGCCAGGACTTCGTGCGTGCGCATATGTGGTTTACCCTCGCTGCCGCAGCATTGAACGGCGATTCCGGAGATACGGCGACAAAGAAGCGAGATAGAATTTCAGCAAAAATGACAGCCGAGCAGATCGGAACCGCGCAGGAGATGGCGCGGCGCTGTCGGGAGTCTAAGCTTAAGATCTGCGACTGAGGTGCACGCAGGATTTGTGAGTTTGTGTCAGAACAATCGGACAATCCGCGGACAATCGACAACCGGTACTGCCCGACCGCGCTCTCACGTTGACCACGTGGCGAGACCGACCAAAATCCAAAAAAATCAAAATACCAGACTTGCCCCTAACGGGGAGTGCAAACAGCGTCAAGTCGCGCGTCCCTTGACGCTGCGGTTCGACTAGAACTATTGTCCGCATCATCAAGCTCTGCCCGACTGCGCGCCGACAACTGGTCGCGAATTTATCATTCTGAAAATGGGGGAAGCTCCGATGGCTAACAAGATCGTTTCGGCGGATGGGCATATGGATTTGTTTTATCTGCCGGCGGATACATTCACGTCGCGGGCGCCGGCGCAGATGCGCGAGCGCGTGCCGCATGTGGTGGACGTCGGTGGTAAACCCACCTGGATCGGCGACCGCGCGAACATGGGTGCGCACGCGGCGTGGATGGGGCGCGGACAGATGACCACCCATCGCGGCCGGCGCATGGCGGAGGCCGGTTGGCAGCCGAGTCATCCGCCCGACCCCAAGCTCAGGCTCGCCGACCTGGACATGGACGGTATCGAAGCAGAGATCATCTACGGCATCCGCTTCGTCGAGGACAGCATCAAAGATCCCGAGGTCATCGCCGCGACCTACCGGGCGTACAACGATTTCATCGCGGAGTTCTCTTCTCACAATTCGCGCCGCTTCATCGGTATCGCCAATATTCCGGCGACATCCGCCGAAGCGGCAAGCGCAGAGTTGCGCCGCGTGGGCAGAAATGGCTTGGGGCTGCGCGGCGCGATGATTGATTGGTTCAACGGGCCGGAGCCGATCTGGCATCAGATGTGGGAGCCGATGTGGAGCACGGCGGAGGAAAATCAAGTGGCGCTGTCGTTTCACATCGGCGTCGGTCATGGCACGACGACCTGCGGTCCGATCAGCGTCGAGCAGAAGCTCAAGGGCGACTTGCCACGGGTTTCCCACGCGACGCACCAGGCGGTGGTGGCGATGCAAGCCGATGAATGTTTGGTGGCGATCCTGCTATGCGGCGCGCTTGAGCGTCATCCCGGACTCAAAGTTGTCATGGCCGAGAGTCATATTGGCTGGATCCCCTATGTGCTAGAGCGGGTCGACATGAAATTCAAAGAGGGCATGTACGACGACCTGATTCGCACCAAACCGAGCGAACAGTTCAATCGGCAAGTGTGGGCAACCTTTCAAGACGACCGGGTTGGCGCGCTGTTGGCGGAAGAATATGGCGCCGAGAGTTTTTGCTGGGCGTCGGACTATCCGCACGCCGATGGGATCTTTCCCGATTCGCAAAGTTTTATTCGCGACACCATGGGGCACCTGAGTGGCGAATTGCAACGCAAACTCACGTTCGCCAACGCAGTGCGGCTCTATGATCTGAACTGGCTGCTCTAATCGCCGAATGGGTGCTCAGGGGACGCACGATGAGACCATTCAAAGCGGAGTGTTGTTATGTGTCTGCGCGACTGCTGTTGCGTTGTTTCACGCTAGCGCCAACGGCGCCTCCGACGAGATGGTGAAGGCCGGCCTCAAGGACGCCAACCTGATGATCTACGGCACTACGCAGATCGATCACATGCACGCGCTGATCAAGCAGTTCAATCAGAAATATCCCGCCATCAAGACCAGCTATCACCGTCAAGGAACCACGGCCGTCTACGAGAGAATTCTTGGCGAGCAGCGCGCGGGCTTGTTTAGCGCCGATGTCTACGGCGGCATCGGCGGACTGCATTGACCGAAGATCCGGAAAGTGTATTCAGTACAAACCAAAGGACCCTGGTCTGCTTAGAACGCGAACGCATGTTACGCGCATTCCAGGACGACAGCGAAAACCGGAGCAAAGCATGATTTCAGTCAAACTATCGGCGAAGTGTTGGAAGATCCCAGTGGCGCGCCTGGCCCTTGTGATCGTCATGGCGGTGCAGTCGCTTGGAGCCGGCTGGGTGCAGGAACCCGTGCAACCGCGGATCGACGAGGAATTCGCCAAGCAGGAAAAAATCTACCACAGACGGGGCGCCCGGAGCTACACAGCCAACCGAGGGCTGACGAACTACGCGGAGGTTCTTCCCACCGGCTTCTGCGACGCGCTCGGCCGGCTCGGCAGCTCGGACCGATGGCTGGATATCGGAGCGGGCGAGGGGCAGGCCATACTCGACTACTACACACCGCAAGGCGATGCCGCTCCTGAAAAGTGCGGCGGCTCCGGCCCCAAGGCGCGCGTGGTCGCGATCTCCATCGAGGATCGCCGGACGGACAAATGGAAGCAGCAGACTGCGAGCCTCGGCGATGACCGTATACGTTATCTCTCCGGCAAGCGGCTGGGGCAATATTCGCTCGAGGAGCTTGGCAAATTCCAAATCATTACCGACGTGTACGGCGGCTTCACTTACACGGAAAATTTGTCCCGATTCGTCGAGAAGGTGCTGAACTTGCTGGAGATCGGCGGCGCCTTCTACACAGTGTTGTCGAGCGTGCATCTAGAGGATGGCAAGAACAAACTCGGTACCTGGTATCGGACTGAGCTGGTGGATGCAGCGAGCCGTCCCATCACCGTGTGCTCCTGGCTGAAGCAGACCCCCTGCACAAAAGTCACCTGCGAGTCGAAGAGCGACTGGGACGAGCCGAGCGAGCTGATAAAAATTCACAAGGTTTGCAGCGGCGTCTCGGTCCCGCGCACGAACCTTGTGGAATACATGGCAGGGACTCCTCCCGGCAGGCGATTCCAATTGGAGCCGTAGGCCGATGAAATCTGCACACACCTTGGCCCAACCATTTGCGTCCCCTTTTCGAGCTGACAGCGTTGAGAAGCGATGAGACGGACGAAGACCTGAACTTCCCGACCTGACCTGTTCGGAGTCGCTGCATCAGCGCGACATTTCCCACGCGCGTCAGCAGACTTTGCCTGATTTTTGAATCTTGACCCTTGGTCAGGTCAGTAGTAAGCGCAAGCTAGGGAGGACGCCGTCATGATCGCAAACGATATCTTGCTTGACGCGTTTACGCGCGTTCACGAGTCGCTGCACCGCACGTTGGGCGACATTACTCCGGAGGAACTGGTTAAAGAGCCGCATCCGTCGATCGGGTGGCTTGCCTGGCGCATCAGTCGAGTCATGGACGCCAATGTCTCCCGGCTTTCCGGCCGCGAGCAGCTGTGGATCGGCGAAGGATGGGCTGCCCGGTTCGGTATGCCGCCCGAACCGGCGGATTATGGGCGATCAGCCAGACACACGCGCGAACAAGTCAACTCTTTCCGCGCGGCCGCACAGCAACTCCTCGACTACCACGATACGACGTATGACCGGATGAAAACCTATCTTAACTCAGTATCTGCCGACCAGCTTGCACGCGAGCTCGATGAACCGCAGTATGACCCGCGGCCAACGGTAGCCGTGCGCTTGGTCAGCGTCTTGGAGAACGCCATGACCAACGAGGGGCAGATCAGCTATCTGAAAGCGTACCACCGCCTCGGCGGCTGGTTCCCGCGCGAGGCCAAGGATCCAGCGAGCGTCC